>CAIWHP010000081.1 GCA_903912445.1 uncultured Lentisphaerota bacterium | reverse complement strand
GTGAACCGCTCGTGCACCTCGCAGCGGGCCTTCCAGCCGATCAGGCACGGCCGCTGGAGCTGCGCCGGCGTCAGGTCCGGCGTCGGCAGGTGGAAGGTGCGGCCCGTCTCCCGCGCCACGTTGCGGCCGAGATATTCATCGGGCAGGAAGATCACCGCATCGCTATCCAGCGAGCGCACGACTTCCGCGGCGTTGCCGGAAGTGCAGCACACATCCGTCTCGGCCTTCACGTCGGCGTAGGTGTTGACGTAGGTGACCACCGGCACGCCGGGAAATTGCCGCTTGAGGTTGCGCACGTCCTCCGCCGTGATGCCTTCCGCCAGCGAGCAGCCGCCCTTCTGCGCCGGCAGCAGCACCGTCTTCTGCGGGCTGAGGATCTTCGCCGTCTCGGCCATGAACTTGACGCCGCAGAAGACGATCACGCTCTTGTCCGTCTCCGCCGCCCGCCGGCTCAGCTCGAGCGAGTCGCCGACAAAATCGCAGATCGAATAATAGAGCGCCGGCTCCATGTAGTTATGGCCGAGGACGACCGCGTTGCGCTCCTGCTTGAGCGCCATGATCTCCACCGCCAGCTCCGCCTTGAGCCGCAACTCGAAATCCGGCACGACGCGATCCAGCCGCGCCGCCAGCCGCCGATACATGGCCTGAACTTCCTTTTGCATGGCCCCACCCTACCGCATCGCCGAATGTTTTCCAAACCTTAGAAGAGCTTGCGCGGGCGCTGCACGCCAGATCCCCGACGCCCCGATGACGGCTCCCCACTTGACAGCACGCTTCCTATACATAGATTTTGACATGTTGAGGTTAAGCTTGGCGCTGACGCCAGGGCCTTTCGAAAAAATCAGAACCATGGGACCAAGGCTATGGCCGGGCAAGGCACGTCATCAGCGGTTAATCAAGCACAGCCGGCGCCGGGCGCGGTGCGCAGGCTGCCCGCCTGGCATGCCAGCTTGGCGGCCTACCGCGAGCCCAGCATCGGCAAATCCGGATGGCAGTTGCTGAACACGCTGCTCCCTTATGGGATCCTCTGGTTCCTGATGATCCGCTCGATCCAGTCAGGCTACCCCTATGCCCTGACGCTGGCCCTGGCCGTGGTGGCCGCCGCGCTGCTGGTCCGGCTGTTTATTTTGTTCCACGATTGCGTGCACGGCTCCCTCTTCCGGGCCAAAGGCGCCAATACGTTCTTCGGTTATCTCCTGGGGATGTTGGTGTTCACGCCGTTCGAAGATTGGCGCTTCAGTCATCTGCGTCACCACGTCAGCTATGCGAACCTCGATACGCGCGGCTATGGCGACATCTGGACCATGACCCGGACGGAATTTGAACACGCCTCGAAATGGGGCTGGTTTGCCTACCGGCTCTACCGCAGCCCCGTGGTGCTGCTCGGGCTGGGCGCCCTGTTCAGTTTCCTGCTCCGGTTCCGGCTGCCGGGCAAAACGACCACGCGCATCGAGCGGGCCAGCGTGCTCTTCACGAACCTGCTCATCTTCGGCGTGATGCTGATCGCCGCACGGTTCATCGGCTGGCGGACCTACCTGCTCATCCAGTTGCCCGTCATCTGGTTTGCCGGCATGGCCGGCATCTGGCTGTTCTATGTGCAGCACCAGTTCGCCGGTGTCTACTGGGCACGCAAGCAGGACTGGGAGGCCCTACGCGCCGCCCTGGAAGGCAGTTCCTTCTACCAGTTGCCGGCGGTGCTGCGCTGGTTTTCCGGCAACATCGGCTATCACCATGTGCATCATCTCGGCCCCCGCATTCCGAATTACCGGCTCAGGGAATGCTACGAGGCCCTGCCGGCCCTGCACGCCAGGCCCCCGCTCACGCTCCGCACAAGCCTGGCCACCATACGCCTGAAAATCTGGGATGAGGACCGCAAGGAGATGGTCGGCTTCCCCTGAGCGGTGAAAAACTTTCTGCGCCCTGCACGGCGCGGCCGGCCGGAGGGCGTGACCAAGACTTCAGAACCGCGTCCAGAGACCGGCTTGCAGGGCATGCCCCATGCCGGAGCTGCCGGCGAAGTTGAGAATATAATCGGCGTAAAGGTTGACGCCAAAAAACGTGGCCGAGAACCCCGCGCTCGTCTCGCAACCATCGGCCGTCCCGGGCAGACCATGCACGGTGAACTTTTCCGAGCCGCCTTGGGCAAAGCGGGCCTGCAGGGTGCGGGGATCGGTATTGAATTGATGGCCCCACTTCACCGCGGCGCGCGGGGTCAGCTTGATGCCGGGGAGCTTGAGGTCGTAATCCGCGCGGACGCCCACCTGGCTTTGGAGGGTGTCGTCGGTCTGGTCGTCAACAGCCAGATCGAGGCTGCCGGCGCCGGTTTCGGTGAAGGCTTGCTGCTGAAAGCGACCATATTCCAGGGCCGCGTTGGGGCGTAAACGGAGGCCGGCGAGGGTGAAATCGTAGCCGGTCCCGAGATAGCCGCTGCCGCCCCGGCCATCGTGTTGCGAAGCGGCCACGCGTTCGAGCTGTCCGAAGCTGATCGCGCGCTGATCCGAAAAGTTTTCCTCGACCATGCTGAAGATGGCCTCGAAATAGCCTTGGGCAAACTTCCACGAGGCGTAACTGCCGTAGTTGACCGCATCCATCTGCCCGCGGGAAGCGGAGCCGGGCTGCGTGACAGCGGTGTGCGAGTAGCCGAAGGCAAATCCGAAGCGGATGTTCCGGCCGATGTGATAGTCGGCCCCGCCGGCGCCACCGCCGGTGCGGGAACTGGAGCCGGCCTGCGGTCCGTCGGCGGAGCCATTGAGGCCGGCGGCCCACAACGACACAGGGCCGGTATCCTCTGCGATGCCGTTCTCGATAAAGCTGGCGATCAGGCCGATGTGGCGCCGGGCGGCGGCCCGCGCCGCGGCCGAGCCGGCATCGTAGCCGGCCGGGGACAGCTGATCCAAGGCTGGACCCACCTGCTCGGACGGCAGGCCGGAAAGAATGTCCAGTACGGCTGCGAGATCGGCGCTCGGCTTTTTGCCCATGGCATCCAATTGGAAGGCCAAGCCCTGGGCATCCGGTGTCATGGCAGCATCGGCAAAAGTGCGGAAGCGCGGCGGCGACACTGATCGCTGGGGCGGCGGCGACAGCACCGGCTCGGGGGCTGCAGCCGCAGCGGCCACGGTGGTCGTGGTGGCCGCGGTATCCGTGGTGACCGTGGTGGTTGCCGGCGGGGGATTCGAGGGACTAATAAAGGGCGAAATCGAGGGATAATACGGGGTGTTGGGCGAAGTTTGGGCAACCACCTGCACTCCTGCATAGCTCCCCATCACACAAATCAGCCACACCCCACGGCGCAAGGTTCGTCTCGTATTCATGGACATGCCAAGCCCCTTTCCTCTACGGCCAATCCGCAGGCTTGACCTGAGCCCGGCCTGGCCATCCCCATCGCTGTCGCTGTTTCGAAAACGTTGCGAGCGTAGCCCGAACTAATAAAAAATCAATAACGTTTCAGGCCTGCACACCCAAAAAACGGATGCCGCGCGCGGGCGCGGCATCCGTCCAGGTTGCACTCGATCCCGGCGTTTAGTTGCCGGCGAGGGCCGCAGGCAAATCCGCCGCGACGGTGGTGATGGGCTTGATGTTGAACTTCTCCACCAGGACCTGCAGCACCGCGGGTGTGACGAACGCCGGCAGGCTCGGGCCCAGCCGTATGTTCTTGATACCGAGGAAGAGCAGCGTCAGCAGGATACACACGGCCTTCTGCTCGTACCACGAAAGCACGAGCGAAAGCGGCAGTTCGTTGAGCCCGCAACCGAAGGCGCCGGCGAGTGCCCCGGCGACTTTGATGGCCGTGTAGGCATCGTTGCACTGGCCGCAATCGAGCAGGCGCGGCAGGCCGCCGACCGTCCCGAAGTCGAGCTTGTTGAAGCGGTACTTGCCGCAGGCCAGCGTGAGGATCACGCAATCCTGGGGCACCGCCTGCGCGAACTCGGTGTAGTAGTTGCGGCCGCTCTTGGCACCATCGCAACCGCCGATCAGGAAGAAACGCTTGATCGCACCGGCCTTGACGGCGGAGATGACCTTGTCGGCAACGCCGAGGATCGCGTTGTGGCCAAAGCCGACGAGGATCTCCTGGTCCGCGCCGTCCTGCGCGAAGCCAGGCGCCGCGAGCGCCGCCTCGATCACCGGCTTGTAGTTGCGGTCGCCGATGTGCACGACGCCGGGCCAGGCGACGAGGCCACTGGTGAAGATGCGGGCCTTGTAGTCATCCTTGGGCTTCTGGATGCAGTTGGTCGTCATCAGGATCGCGCCGGGAAACGCTTCGAACTCCTTGCGCTGGTCCTGCCACGCGCCGCCGTAGTTGCCGACGAGGTGCTTGTACTTCTTGAGCTCGGGATAGCCGTGCGCCGGGAGCATCTCGCTGTGCGTATAGATGTTGATGCCCTTGCCCTCGGTCTGCTTGAGCAGCTCCTCGAGGTCCGAGAGATCGTGGCCGGAGATGAGGATGGCCTTGCCCTTGACCGGCGTGACGCGGACCTTGGTCGGGACCGGGTTGCCGTAGGCGCCGGTGTTGGCGGCGTCGAGCAGCTCCATCACCTTCAGGTTGATCTCGCCGCACTTGAGGTTCCACGCCAGCAGGTCGCCGACCTGCGGGTGCGGGAGCGTCAGGTAGCTGAGGGCCGCGTGGAAGAAGCCGAAGACGGCGTCATCTTCCTTGCCGAGGATGAGCGCATGGTCCGCATAGGACGCCGTGCCCTTGAGCCCGAAGAGCAGCAGGTCCTGCAAGCCGACGATATCCGCGCCGAGCAGGGCGATGCGCTTGTCGGTGATCAGCTCCTCGCCCTGGCTCACGAGTGCATTCATATCGCTGGCCGGATGCCAGGCCGCCGCACCGGTGAGCAGCTCCGGCTGCTGGCCGTGTTGCTTGCAGGCCGCCTCGTATTGCTTGCGCACGCGGTCGCGCACCACGACGGAGTGCCACAGCAGTTTCTCCAGCCGCTGGGGATCGAAGTTGACGTTGGTGACCGTGGTGAACAGGGCCTCGATGACGAAGACGTCCGCGTCGCGGTCCTTCACGCCCAGCTGCCGCGCGCGGTGCGCGTACTGGCTGATGCCCTGCGCCGCGTGGATCAACAGATCCTGCAGCGCCGCGGTTTCCGGATCTTTGCCGCACACGCCGAACTGGTCGCAGCCGGTGCCCTTGCCGGCCTGCTCGCACTGATAACAGAACATACTCATCGTCGTCTTCCTTTGGTTGATGTTTTCACTGCCGCGTGACGGCAGACACTAGTGCAGCGTACGCCATGAATACTTGACTTGCGTCAAGAAAAGGCGCTTTTCTTTTCGCGACGAAAACAGGCACTGACAACAGCCATCCTTCTCCATGCTCCTTCCACCATGCACCATCAACCATCCTT
>CAIWHP010000080.1 GCA_903912445.1 uncultured Lentisphaerota bacterium | reverse complement strand
TCGCGTGTCTCCTGTTCCAAGGGTTGGAAGCATCCGGCCGGCGTTTTTCCAAGGCTTGGAAAAGCCGCCGCCCGCGGCTGGCCGCCCGTTGGTGCGCAGCCCTTCCGGGCAGGCTGCCGCCCTTGGTCGCGCGCGCGGACCGCCCCTTCCAGCTCTGGTTTTTTCCAACCGCATCGCCGTGATGCTTACGAAGTTTTAGAAAGACGTAAAACCTATAAACCTTCCCGCCGCCGCCGTCCAGCCCATATTTTGCCGCCGCGGCAGGCCCGCCGCGCACCCCGGGGCCGTCGGCTCGCACGCGCTGTTTTCCGGGTCGTGGCGACCCTTTGCGTACGCGGGTGCCGCCCGCGCTCCACTGTCCGGAGGCAGCGACTCACGGCCTGTTGCAATGATTCCGCCGGTAATAATTCTGCCCTTTCTTCTGTCCAGCACGAGCGCGCTGCGAAGTTGTGGTGGCGTGGGCACCCGTGGGCGGAGGCCTGGCTCCAGTACGCCATGCGGCGGTCTCCTCCCTTGCGCTTCTGCACGACGGTGCCGGGCGCGTGCTGCGGGACCTTGCCGACGCCATAGCCCATATAGGTGAAGCAGAAAATCTCGTTGATGGTCATCCAGTATTTGATGCGGTCGCCGAGGCGCGTGACGGTGGCGGTGGTGTAATCGGCGAAGTCCTTGGCCATCTCGCGGCTGCGCCACGAGCCGTACTTGTCCTCGAGCGCCTGCGGGCTGTCCCAGTGGAGGAGGGTGGCGTGCGGGGTGATGCCGTGCGCGAGGAGCTCATCCACGAGGCGCTTGTAGAAATCCACGCCAGCCTCGCTCACCGCGCCGCGGCCATCGGGCACGATGCGCGGCCAGGCGATGCTGAAGCGGTAATGCTTGATGCCCAGGTCGGCCATCAGCTTCACGTCGTCCTTGAAGCGGTGATAGTGGTCATCGGCCACGTCGCCGGTGTCGCCGGGGGTATGGCTGAAAGTGTCCCAGACGCTGGGCTTGCGGCCGTCCTCGCTGGCGGCGCCTTCGACTTGATAGGAGGCGGTCGCCGCGCCCCACCAGAAAGCCTTGGGGAAGCCGCCTGCAGCCATCGGGGCCGCGCCGCCGCGGAGCGGTCGGGGGCTCCTTGGGGACATGATTCGTGCCATCAGAGTGCACGGGCAGCAGCACGCGAGGACCGCAAGGTCTTCATCCGGAATTACGGCATGTATTATGCTTTTCTCCGGGGCGGGGTGGCTATGAAAGGATGGAGCCTTATTGCGGTTGTGGTGGTGGCGGGGGTGGCCAGCGCGCAGACGCCGGGCGCGGCGCGTTATGCCATCGGCGCGCCGGCGATGTCGTGGGTTTGGGTCCAGCCCGCCAGCGGCAATGATGCCGCTGCCGGCACGAGCAACGCACCGCTGCGCACGCTGACCGAGGCGTGGAACCGGATTCCCTCCAGCACAACGCTGGCCGGCCATGGCTACGGTATCGCGCTGCTGCCGGGCGATTATCCCGATACGGCGGTGCCGGGCTGGATGGCGTCGCGCTGGGGCACGGCTGCGGCACCGGTGATCCTGCAGGCGGTCGGAGGGCGCGGCACAGCGCGGTTGCACGGCCACCTCGATGTGTTCGACTGCCGCTATCTTTACCTCGTGGACCTCAAGCTTGTCACCGACTCCGGCTACGGCGGCGGCGGCAATGTGCTGCACCTGGCGAGCTGCGACCACGTGCTGCTGCGCGGCTGCACGCTCGACGGGTTCGACGGCGCAACGCGCCAGCCGCAGGAGACGCTGAAGGCCAACCAGACTCAATATCTCTACGTGGAGGAATGCGACATCTCCGGCGCGTTCTGGTATCCGCTGGACTATGTCGCGGTACAATATGGCCACATCGTCGCGAGCAAGATTCACAACGCGGGCGAGTGGTGTGTGCTGATCAAGGGCGGCTCGGCCGGCCTGCTGGTAGAGGGCAACGAGATCTATGACGGCGCGACCGGCGGCTTTGTCGCCGGCAACGGCACGGGCTTCGAATTCATGGTGGCGCCGTGGATCCACTACGAGGCCGAGGACATCAAGTTCGTCAACAACCTGATTCATCACACCGGCACGGCGGGCATGGGCGTCAACGGCGGCTACAACATACTGCTCGCTTACAACACGCTCTATAAGGCGGGCACGAACGACCATGTAATCGAGGTCGTCCACGGCGCGCGCAGCTGCGATGGCGACACCGCCCGCTGCGCCGCGCTCAACGCCGCCGGCGGCTGGGGCCATGCCCTGGCAGATGGCGAGTTTATCCCGGCGCGAAATGTCTACATCTACAACAACCTTGTCTATAACCCCGCCGGCTTCGGCAGCCGCTGGCAACACTTCAACATCCATGGTCCCATGACGCCGCCGACCGGCTGTAACGTGCCCAACCCCTCCGTGGTGGATGACAACCTCCGCATCGTCGGCAACCTGATCTGGAATTTTGGGACTTCTACCCTTGGACTTGGCGACACCGGCCAAGGCGGGCAGCACGCCAATCCAACTTGCAACATCACCCAGGTGCTTGGCGCTAATATCATCAACAACATCGAGCCACCCCTCGTGGACCCGGAGCATGGCGACTACCGGGTTCGCGCCGGCGCGAGCCTTGGCATGACCCTGGCGGCGATTCCGCCGTTCCCCGGCAATGATCGCGCGCAGCCGCCGCTCGTCCCGCCAGGCAACTTGTCCAACACGGTGGCCGTCGTCAATCTGCCTTGGTCTTCCACTCCCTCTCAACCCTCCGCCAACATCACGCCTGAGGTTAACCCCATCTATGGCGGATACGTGCTCGGTGGCGGAGCCTTCCTGGTGGGCAGCACGAACGTGGTGTCGGCGGTGGCCTCCAATGGATGGATGTTCAACAGATGGGGCGATGGAGTGACGAACAATCCGCGCAGGGTGGCGGTGCCAGCCAGCGGGACCAATCTGGTCGCCAACTTCATTCCGAATTTAATCTATCCGGCACATGGCGGACAACTGCTCGGGTTTACCTCGCAGTATAACGCCAGCTACTGGGGCGCGGCGCGGTTGACCGATGGCGTCAAAAACGACGCCGGCGGCGGTTGGTGCAGCACGGCCAGCCCGGGGACGCAGACCTTTGTCTATGCGTTCGGCGGCGAATCCAACGCGACGTTGAATCAGGCGGTGCTCTGGAACTACAGCGAGGCGGGCGGCAACTACTACAGCAAGGATTTCGAACTCTGGACCTCGCCCAATGGCACGGGTTACACACAGTTGACCAACGGGACGCTGAGCGCAAGCGTGGGTGCGCTGTCACTGAACCTCGGCGGCGTGGTGGCCAAGACGCTCAAGCTGGTGCTCAAGAACGGTTATAACAGCAGCTACTGGGAGCTGGGCGAGTTCGAGGTCTTTGGCACATCCGGCGGCATCTTGGAAGCCATGCCTCCGGCGTCCGGCACCGCCAGCCTGGCAACAGGCGTGAGCACCAACCTGATCGTCGTCAGCTACAACGGCGCTGGGGACACGGGCGGCAGCGGGCTGGCCGGCGTGGAGCTGTGGTACCGGAAAGAGGGCGGTGCGTGGACGGATGCCGGCCTGCGGCAGACCGGTGGCAGCGGCGCGTTCAACTTCACCCCCCCGGGCGGGAGCGGCGCGTATGCCTTCGCGCTGGTGGCGGTGGACGGTGCGGGGAACCGCTCGACGGCCGTCACGGGGAGCGGCGACTGCACGACCATCTATGTCTATGTCCCGCCGCCGCGGAACCTGCTGTTGCCTGCGAACGGCGGGCAACTGGTGAGCTTCAACGCGCAATACAACAACAACACGTGGGGCGCGGCGCGGCTGACCGATGGCGTCAAGAACGGCCCCGGTGGCAGTTGGTGCAGCACGCCCAGACCTGGACCGCAGACGTTCATCTATGCGTTCACCAACAGCGGGTTCGCCACACTAAGCCGGGTGGTGCTGTGGAATTACGGGGAAGGTGTGTACTACGGCAAGGACTTTGAAATCTCGAGCTCGCAGGATGGGGTGCATTACCTGCCGCTGACGAACGGCACGCTTGCCGCCAGCACCACGGCGTTGACCCTGAACCTGAATCCCATGGTGGCGCGGAATGTCAAGCTGGTGCTCAAGAGCGGCTATAACAGCAGCTACTGGGAACTGGGCGAGTTCGAAGTGTATGGAAGTGTGGGCGGAGCCCCCGATGCGGTGGGGCCGACAGCGGGCACGGCCAGCGCGGTCGGGAGCACGGGCGCCAGCGCGATCGCCGTGAGCTACAGCGGTGCCGGGGACACGGGCGGCAGCGGGCTGGCCGGTGTGGAGCTGTGGTACCGGAAAGGTGGCGGCGCGTGGACGGATGCCGGCCTGCGGCAGACCACGGGCAGCGGCGCGTTCAACTTCACTCCGCCCGGCGGGAGCGGCGCGTATGCCTTCGCGCTGGTGGCGGTGGATGGCGCGGGGAACCGCTCGGCGGCCGTCACAGGAGGTGGCGACTGCACGACCACCTATACCTATGTCCCGCCGCCGCGGAACCTGCTGTTGCCGGCGCACGGCGGGCAGCTGGTGAGCTTCACCGCGCAGTACAACAACAGCACGTGGGCTGCGGCGCGGCTGACCGATGGCGTCAAGAACGGCCCCGGCGGCAGCTGGTGCAGCCCGGCCAGCCCGGGGCAGCAGACGTTCGTCTATGCGTTCACCAATAGCGGGGTCGCCACGCTGAGCCAGGCGGTGCTGTGGAACTACGGCGAAGGCGTCTACTACAGCAAGGACTTTAAAAACTTGAGCTCGGTGGATGGCGCGAACTACCCCCTGCTGACCAACGGCACGCTCGCCGCCGGCACG
>CAIWHP010000079.1 GCA_903912445.1 uncultured Lentisphaerota bacterium | reverse complement strand
GTCTGGCGGTCGGTGGCCAGGATCTTGTCGGTGGCACGGTCGATGGCTTTGATCTCCAGCCGCGCCTTCACGCTGACCAGGTTGCCGCGCCGCATGGCGAACTCACTGAAACCCTCTCCTTCAATCACGATGTCGGGCTTGTTCCCGCCTGCCTGCCTATCCAGTACGTCAAACCCGACCTCCTTGGCGAACAGGTTCAGCTCGGTCTCCGCCGCGGGATCGATGGTGATCTGGCCAACATGCCGTTCGGTAACCTTAACGAGCAGGGACGGCAGCTTTGCGTCACCCAGCTTCGTCTTCAAGGCTGCAACGCGGTCTTCCATCTTTACAGGCTTCGCGACGAGCTTGTCGGACTGCTTCATCACCAGCGCTGCCACTTTCGCGGCAAGCTGCTCCGTCAAGGGGCCGATCGCTTCGCTGGTCTTGCCCTGCACGGACTCGCCCAGCACTCGACTCGTCTCGGTGCCGATAACCTTGGCCACAAGATAGAGCGTCTTGTCCGCCTCGATGACCGAACCGGTGATCAGGATTTTCGCACCGGTAAGCTGCCCGACCTGCGTGGCCTGCCCAGGCGTCACCATGCCGGATAGGTTCAGCTCGTGTTCCTCGAGCAGTTTCTGCATTTCAGCCCGTTCTACGAGGTACAGTTCCGGCCGGGTGGACAACGACGCAAACAGGATGTCGGTCACCTTCGCCCCGTACCCCTTTACGTCCTCGCCGCGCTCCTGAAACAGCAGGACGGCTGCCGGATAGACCTGCGCATCCTTCGCCGCTTCGGCCGCACCCGTCCTGGTCACCCCCAGCATTGCCATGATCCCGACCGTCAGCAAACTCATCATTCCCCGGTTCATTGCACCCCTCCTTCGTTCTTCTTCATTTCGTCAAGTATCACCGACAAAAGATAGCGCGGCGCGGGCCCTTGGTCCCAGGCCCCGATCACGCCGAAGCCGCACACGATCAGGCGTCCGCCGCCTGGCCAGCGTACGTCCAGCCAGGGCCAGCCAGTCGAGTCCCCGCGCCACTCCCCCTCAACACGGCGCTTCTCCGCGCTGAGGCACATTGATGCGAGCACGGCGTTCGTGCCGCGCCAATCCGCCGCTGCAAGTCGCTTGTCCAGTTCGGCAACGATTGAGGAGCGCCGCAGCCCAACTGCGCTGGGCGGAGGGGCGGACTCTTCTTCTGAGCCCGGCAACGGGCTGGCGCCGCCGCCCGGCGACAGCCACAAAACCCGCGCACCTCGTTCCGCGGCCTGCCGGGCGGCGCGGGCAAGCCCCTTCCGTTCGTTCACAGACAAGCCTTCCGCCAGGATCAGGATCCCGTTGGTTGCGCCCGCCAGCCCATCGGTCGAGCCCAGCAGCAGCTTGAACGGCACTCCTGCCTTTTCCAGCACCGTGGCTGTGGCGCCCTCCGGGTCGAACACACGGAGGTTCAAGGATTGCAACTCCTGTTTGCGGCCATGCCACGGATCGGATGCAAAGACCCAAAGCCGCTTGGCCGTGCGGGAC
>CAIWHP010000078.1 GCA_903912445.1 uncultured Lentisphaerota bacterium | reverse complement strand
GCACCTTGTCCTGGTTCTTGAAGATCTTCCAGGCAGTCGCCCCGTACAGGACGCCGACACCCATCAGCGACCCATACTTTGCGGCCTTGATGACCGCCAGAATCGCGTCGTCCACGTCCGCGACCGGATCAGCCGACGCGTTCCAGGTCTTGCTGGTCCCGGCGCCCACGGCCTCCAGCGCCGCGGTGATCACGCTCGACTCGTGGGACAGCGCCGCCATCTCGGCCACCGCCGTCACACCCTCCCGCAGCATGTCCTCAAGGCCTTCGGCCTCAAGCTGCTCGAGGTTGTCGACCGGGTAGTCCAGGGCGTGCGGCTCGCAATTGTAGGTTGCGTCCGTCGCTTCAAAGCGAAGCTCCGACGCGCGGCCGCCGAGCGTCCGCAGCGTGCTCGGGATCCGGAAGCGATTCTTCTCGGTGTACTTCTTGAACCGCCCCACGCTCGTCGCCACCTCGACTGTCGGCGCGAGGAAATCCGCCACCGGCATGATCGCGTCCTGCGCTGCCCCTTGCGCGTACTCCCGCAGAGTGGGGGACGCACTGATGTCACTAAGTCTGCTCATTTCGTTTTCCTTCCGCTTTCTCTCTCGCCGCCTGGCGGCACTGCTTACCGATTACTGCTCACTGCTCACTGTCTTAGCTGACCACGATGTTCCCGATCATCGCCGGCCGGGCCAGCACGAGCTGCCCATCCACCCCGGCCTCTTCCGCAATCGCCAGCCCGCGGTACGTCCCGCCGGCCGTCGGCAGTGCCCTCACCATCCCGGCATCGCTGCCAGCGATCGCCGCCAGCACAAGCACATCGCCCGGATTGCACGTGCCCTTGAGTTTCAGCCGCACGTTCCGGTTCGCATCGATCGGCTGCAACGAAACCAGCGCCGTATCCGCGGCGCCCTCTTTCAGCACGTACATTGCGTAGTCCGTGATCGCGGCCGGCAACTTCACTTCCGGCACGCCCGTGTCGTGGGTCATCTTGACGAGATAACCTTCTTTCCCGGTCAGCGCCTCGCCCGCCCGCACCCGGATGTCACCAACCCTCGTATTGCTCTGACTCATTGCTCTTTCCTCCTCTGCGATCTCCGCGCCTCCGCGTGAGACTAATTCCTTACCCAATCACTTCCTTCTCAGCCCGTCTGAACGCCGCCGAGAACGCCACACCCTCCGCCTTGGCGATCTCATGCGCGCGATTGCGGATCTTCACGGCTCGGCCATCGGCCGACCCTGAGCCTGTCGAAGGGCTTGCCCCGCCCTGTCCCGGCGGTACCGGTCGCGCGGTTGCGCGGTTGTGCAGAGGCCGGCGCGCTTGCTTCTCCTCTCCGCCCTCGTCCCTCGCCCCCCGGCCCTCGGTCTTCGCTTGCGCGAACTCCCGGAGCGCCACCAATGCGCCCTCGCGGTTCTCCAGCAGTTGCCCCGCCCAGAACTCCCGGCTCTCGCTGCTGATCACGCCCTCAAACTCGGCCAGGTGCCGGTTGACGAGATCGTCCTCCGCGCCCTTCAGTTCCGCCTGCAACGCGGTCCGCTCATCCTGCGCTTGCTTCAGAGAATTCTGCAGGTCAGCCACGGCCGTCAGACCGGGAAGTCCCTGCATCTTCTCCAGGATCGCGTCCTCCGTCGCATCACCCGGCAGCCCCAGGTGGTTCACCAACTTCTCGATCACTCTTTTCATCGTCAGACCATCCTTTCCAAGACCACTGTGCACCCCTCTATAAGATGCACATGAATCAACTGGACCCTCGTTTGAGGCCCGTCTATCAGCGCTTTGCTGCAAATGGTCACCTTTCTCGGCCGCGACCTGGGCGTCTCCGCGTCCACCCTCTTCCTCTCGACCCTCGACCCCCGTTCCTCGGCCGTTGTTCGACAACGGGCACATCCCCCTCAAATTGGGATCGTTCGTCACCGCTGCGTTGATCAAACGGACTGGCCGCACCCGACCATTCCCAAGGTCCACACAGTCGCTTCGCGCCCACACCGGCGACATGAACCGATAACGACCGCCTTTCACGGCTTCCTCGCCCACATCGCTCCACCGGATCTTCGCCCACAGCCCCGTGTCGCGCGCTTCCAGATCGACAATCCAACCGGCCGCTTCGGATCGCGCACGGTCATCCAGGGAAAAGTGGTCGAAGTCCACCAGTAGCCCGGCGAAGTTCTCCACCGCGGCGTCCGCCTAGAACCGCGCAGCCAGTGCGGTGCACGCCTCCACGTCCACCACCTGGACCACTCCAGCCCCCGCATGCGGAAACTCACCCAGCGGCGCGAGCTGATACCACCCGTCCGCAGGCATCTGAAAACCATCACGATTCAACAGCAAAGCGTTCATAATCCCATCCCGTCCCATGTGTCCCACTCGTCCCATGCCCTGCACCGTGCTCGCTTCTTCTGCAGGGCCCCTAATAAATGCACAGGAATCAACTGGAGGTCGGGGGAACCGTGATGCGGATCGGAGTTTCAGAAGTGCGGGCGGGCCTCAGT
>CAIWHP010000077.1 GCA_903912445.1 uncultured Lentisphaerota bacterium | reverse complement strand
TGACGTTCCTTTTCAGTCAACTGCGTATACTCTCGCTTCATGGACGGGTCTCCTGTCGGGGGTTGTTAGTCGCAACAACCGGTAGGTGTACCCGTCCTCTTTCGGTGGTGCACTTGTTATATGCGCGCGGGGCCTTGGAAAGATTCCCGGGGATCGGGGCGCTGCGTGTTGGAGAATCTCAGGGTCTGGCGGACGCGCCGGGGTGGGGTGGCCGCGGCACCTTGGTGAACGGGCTTGAGGGGGTGCTGCTGAACCAGGGGGTAGGCCTCAGGCGCCGGCCTGGCGGCCCGGTGGGCGCACTTGCAAAATCGGCCTTGGTGCGGCATTGTCTCGCGCCGCGAAAGGAATATCACGACATGGAAAAGCTGCAGAATCTCGCGAATTTCAAGGGGCCGCAGGGTCCGTTGTTGTTGGTGATCATGGACGGGGTCGGGATCGGCAAATATGCCGACGGCGACTTTGTGAAGTGCGCAATGAAGCCGAACTTCGACTGGCTCCAGACGCACGCGGTCTATACCCAGCTCAAGGCGCACGGCCGCGCGGTCGGCATGCCGAGCGATGAGGACATGGGCAACAGCGAGATCGGTCACAACGCCATCGGCTGCGGCCGGGTCTTCGAGCAGGGCGCCGCGCTGGTCAGCAACGCCATCGCCTCCGGTGCGATCTTCAAGGACACCGGCTGGCGCCAGATCGCCGACGGCGTGCTGCAGAACCGGTCCACGCTCCATTTCATGGGCCTGTTCTCCGATGGCAACGTCCACAGCCATATCGACCACCTCGAGGCGATGCTGCGGCAGGCGAAGGCCGAGGGCATCAAGAAAGCCCGCGTCCACCTGCTGCTCGACGGCCGCGACGTGCCGCCGACCTCGGCGCTGCTCTACGTGGACCGCTTCGAGGCGTTCCTCCAGACGCTCAACGCCGACGGCTCCGTGGATTTCCGCGTCGCGTCCGGCGGCGGCCGCATGGGCACGACGATGGACCGCTACGAGGCCGACTGGCGCATCGTCGAGCGCGGCTGGAAGGCGCATGTTTGCGGTGACGCCCGCCAGTTCGCCTCCACCCGCGCGGCCATCGAGACGTTCCGAAAGGATATCCCCGGCATCCTCGACCAGGACCTGCCCGCGTTCGTCATCGCCGAGCACGGCCAGCCCATCGGCAAAATCGCGGATGGCGACGGCGTCATCTTCTTCAACTTCCGCGGCGACCGCGCCATCGAGATCACGCGCGCCTTCGAGGAGGAACAGTTCGATAAGTTCGCGCGCGGGCCGCGGCCGAACATCCTGTTCGCCGGCATGATGCAGTACGACGGCGACCTGAAGCTGCCCAAACGCTATCTCGTGGCGCCTCCGGGCATCGAGCGCACGATGAGCGAGTACCTCGTCCACAGCGACGTGCGCCAGCTCGCGATCAGCGAGACGCAGAAGTTCGGGCACGTGACCTACTTCTTCAACGGCAACCGCTCCGGCAAGTTCAGCGAGGCGCTCGAGGATTATGTCGAGGTCCCGTCCGACCGCCTGCCGTTCGAGCAGCGCCCGTGGATGAAGGCCGCGGAGATCACCGACGTCATCCTCGAGGCCATCGCGGCCAACAAGTATCGTTTCATCCGCGTCAACTTCGCCAACGGCGACATGGTCGGCCATACCGGCGCGTACCCCGCGGTCAAGATCGCGGTCGAGACGGTTGACCTCTGCCTCGGCCGGCTGATGAAGGCCGTGAAGGCCGCCGGCGGCATCATGGTCGTCAGCGCCGACCACGGCAATGCCGACGACATGTATGAGCACGCCAAGAAGACCGGCGCGACGGTCAACGACGAGATCACCGGCCAGCCCAAGCCGAAGACCAGCCACTCGCTGAATCCCGTGCCCTGCTTCGTTTGGGACCCGGCAGGTACCGCGAAGCTGCGGCTGGCCGCGGGCGCGGCGCCGACCGAAAAAGGCCCGGCGCTCGGCATCAGCAGCCTGGCCGCGACCTGCATGAAGCTGCTCGGCTTTGTCCCGCCCGCCGACTACGACCCCGCAGTCGTCGACGTCGGGTAAGAACGGGTCCGGATGGCGTGCGCAGCCGGGCAAGCCCCGCCCGCAAGGCGGGGTTGCGTTCCTGTACTGCTGTAGCGGCGGCTTGGGGCCGCCGCCGGTGGTCGTAGACCGCCGCGATAGAAGAAAGGGGGCCGCCGCTCTGCGCGGGCTTGGGTGTGCGTTGGTTTGTCTGGCGGCCGGCATGGCACGCCGGCCCTGCCTGCTTCCTCAGCCCCTCTGCGGCGGCAGGAGTGCCGCCGCTCCCAGCTAATATCCAGACTATTCCACTTGGCTGTACGAGCCAATACCCGTTCCCGGCGTGTATCCTGCGCGGTTGGAAAGACGCCGCTAACGGCTGGTGCGTTACGTCAAACTCAGCTGCGGGTGCCGGGCCAGCGGTCGCGGAGGGCGGCGCGACGGGCGTTCAGTTGCGCCTTGAACTGCTCGCGGGTCGCGGTGTGCGCGGCGTCGGCGTAGAGGTTGCGCCACTCGTGTGGATCGTTCTTCAGATCGTAGAGCTCGCCGCGGAGTTCTTCCCGGCCGGGCGTGCGACGGCGGTCGGTGAACAAAATCAATTTCCACTCCGGCGTGCGCCACATCCACGCGGGGCCGTCGGCATCGTGAAATTCACAGAAGGAGGCGGCGTGCTTGGGCGCGCCAAGCAGGTCGAGTCCCGGCAGCCCCGCCGGCAGCGGAGCGCCGGCGGCCTGCGCGATGGTCGGCAGCACGTCCACCAGTTCCGCGGGCCGCTCGTCCACGGTCCCGCGCCGGGCCGCCGGCACCACGCTGCCGGCGAGAATCAGAGGGACACGAACGCTGCTTTCGTAGAGGCAGTATTTTGTGAACCGCCAGTTACGCTCGCCGAGCATGTCGCCGTGGTCGGCGGTGAAGATGATCAGCGCGTTCTGCAGCCGGCCGAGCTTTTCCAGCCTGGCCAGCACGCGGCCGAAATAGTGTTCGAGCCATGAGCAGTTCGCGTAGTAGCGCAACGTCGTCCGCCGCTGTTCGTCGCGCGACATTATGGAGAAGGCCTCATGCCAGGCGCGATGTCGTCGCGCCTGGTTCTTGTTCGTCAGGTCGGTGTAGGCCAGGTGCGTGTCCTGCTCCCTCTGCCACGGCGGCTGCGGCGTTTCGGGTATTTGGGCGAGGTCATAGAGATCCTCGAAACGCTTCGGCACGTTCAGCCCGGCGTGCGGCTTGTAGAACGAGAGGTAGAGGAACAGCGGGCGGCTTGCGTCCACGTCGGCCTCGAGCCACTGCAGGCACTGCTCGGCGATCCACCCGTCGCGATGATCCGCCTCCGGCACCTGTGAGGTGCAGCCGATGTAGCCGGGCACCTCTTCCTCGCCGCCGCCATAGGTGGCAATTTCCTTTTGATAGAGCGCCGAGCCGCGCGCGTTGTCCTCGACCCAGTACCGCGCGCCGGTCTCCGCCTCGCCGCCGCCCTCCCCGATGACGCGCGTCTCGAAACCGCGCGCCGAGGTGCCGTGCGGCGAACGGCCCCAATGCGTCTTGCCGAAGCCGGCGGTCTGGTAGCCCGCCTTGCGCAGCTGCTCCGCCAGCGGCGCGAGCGGCAGGTGCGCGTCGTCGAGCGCCGGCGAGCCGTTGCTGACGTTGCCGGTCTGCGAGGGATAGAGCCCAAACATCAGCGAATTCCGGCTCGGCACGCACATCGGCGCCTGGCAGGTGGCCTGACGGAACAGGATGCCCTGCCGCGCGAGCTGGTCGAGGGTCGGCGTCTTGATCTGGCTGTTGAGCACGCCGAGCGCGTCCCAGCGCTGCTGGTCGGTCATCAGGAAGATGATGTCCGGCGGTCGCGCCGGTGTCGCCTGGCCGGGCCGCGGCCACGCCAGCGCCGCGGCGCCCGCGCCCGCAACCTTCAGGAAATCGCGTCGTTTCATGGTTCGCTCCATCGGCTGTGAATTATAGCAGCACGGTTCCGTCGGAGAATGTTATTCCGGGCCGGGGCAGTATTCCCAGAGCCGGGTGCTGGTGTACCGGGGCGAGGGCTCCCGCTGCGCAGGACCGCTTCGGGCGCAGTAAACGGCGTGTTCCGGCTGGCTGGGGCCTTCATCGCACAGTTGTACAACTGTGCGATGGAGGCGAAACGGCTCCGATCTGCCGGCGCCCTCAGGGCTTGGCCGGCGCGACCGTTGCGGCTTTGAACGCACCGAAGGCGGGCTTCCGGCGGCTGACCTGCCACTTGCCGGCGTCGTCCTTGGCCACATCCACCAGCCCGTAGCTCGACTCACCGCTCACCCCGAAGTAGGGCTCATCCAGCAATTCATAGACGAAAAAGGCGGCGATGCCCGGGTTGGCGCGCAATTGCGCTGCCGTCCGGCCCACGTACTCGGCCTGCTCCCGATCCTTGCCGGCTGGCTGCCGTCGCGCCGGTTGATTTCCGTGAGCCACAGCGGCGTGCGGTAGCGCTTGAGATACTCGACCAGGTTGAGTTTGCCCTGCACGCGGGTGATGTCGCCGCACTCGGAGTACCAGTGCCAGGCGAGGATGTCGAAGGGGACGTGGTCTTCCTGCACGAGCCGCTCGATGAAGCCGTAGTGGAGCCAGCCCGCGGTGTCCACGATGGTCTGGGCCTGCGGATCGGTCGCCTTTACGCCCTCGTGGAGGCCGAGGATTTCCGGCTTCGCCTTCTGGTAGCGGCCCTCGTCGTAGGTGTCGGGGTCGCTGCCCTCCGCGTCGCCCCAGATCCACAGCTTGCCGCTGCGGGTCTTTTCGCCCTTGCGGATCATCGCGTAGGCGTCGAGCTCGTTGTTCAGCTCCCAATGGGTGATGCGGCCCCTGTAGTGGCCGACGACTTCTTTCGCAAACGCGGCCGCGGCGGCGCGGATTTGCTCCGGGGTGGCCTGCGCGTTGCGCGCGCCAGGCTCGGCAAAGAGCACGGGCAGGAGCTGCAGCTTGCGCTGTTCCGCACCGGCCAGCAACGCATCCACCCGTGCGGTGTTGGCGTGGAACGCCTGGGCGGATAGGTCGAAGCGGTACCACGTTGCGCCAGACTCCGCCACCAGGTCGAGCTGCGTGGCGAGGGGCACCTGCCAGTAGGCCTCCTGCGACAGCGGGTGGCCGATCACGCCCCAGTGGAACGGCTCCGCGGCCGGCGCGAGCACCGCGCCGCCGCAGCAGGCCGCGCACACCGGCAAAAGTTTCAGCAGCTTCATATTGGCTTGTGGGTTGCGCGCGCAGGGTAGTCCCGCGGCCCGCCGCGCTCAATCTCGAAAAGCCGGCCGCCACCGCCGGCCGGCATTCGCGGCTTGACCCGCCGCGGACCTCTGCCGTAAGGTGTGCGCGTTCCACCTATAAAATGTAATTAGGTTAATAAAACGGAGCGACCATGAGCAAGCGCAAGGGATCCGGCCGCAACAAGTACGCCGTCCCGGCGGTGGAGCAGATGCTGGACATCGTCGAGCATCTGGCGGGCAACCACCGCGGCTACGGCATCACCGAGCTGGCCCGCGCGCTGGGCATTTCCACCAACGGCGTGTTCCGCATCCTGAAATGCCTGACGGACCGCGGCTATGCCGAGGCCGATCCCGGGGGCGGCCACCGGCTGGGCACGAAGTTTTTCTCGCTGGGCATGCAGCTCCAGTCGCGCTTCGATCTGCGCCGGCGCGCGCGGCCGCACCTGGAGCGGCTGTGCGCACAGGCGGGCGAGACGGTCCAGCTCTACGCGTTGCAGGACGATCACGCGCTGGTGCTGGACTGCGTGACGCCCGCGGCCAGCTCGTTCATCCAGGTGCTGCCCGGCAGCCGGATGGCGAGCCACGCCAGCGCGTTCAGCAAGGCGGTGCTCGCGTTCCTGCCGGAGGACGAGGTGCGCCGCCGGCTGCCCCGCAAGCTGGCCGCACTGACCCCGCACACGGTCACCGACAGGAAAAAACTATGCGCGGATCTGGCGCAAACCCGCGCCACCGGCCTGGCGTACGACCGCGAAGGCTACATGTTGGGGATCTTCTGCATCGGCGCGCCCGTGTTCGACGTCAACGGCGACGCCGTCGCCGGCGTCGGCGTCACGGGGCTCGTGAGCGTTTCCCAACCGGAGAAGCAAGCTGCGCTGGAACACATCATCCTGACCTGCGCCGAACAAATTTCACGCGACATCGGCTATGCGGGCGGCCTGTTCGGAGAGTTTCTCTCGCGCCTGAAGGGGAAGAAATGAAACACGCCCTCGCACTCCTCTCTGCCCTGCTGCTGGCGCCGCTGACGACTTGGTCGGCTGACACAAATCCGGCGGCGTTGCGGGCGATGATTGCGGACTTGCGGGTGTCATATCCCGACCAGTTCACGCGGGCGGATGAGTTTCTCACGCGACTGGAACAGGCAGAATCTCGCAAGGTACCCGATGAGATGCTGGCGTTGCAGCGGGAGATTGCGTTGGCCAATCCATTGGTGCGGGCGCAGCCGATTCTGTTTGTCGTGCGGGAACAATACCTGTCGGACCACCACAACACCGAGACCATCTATCACACGGGCGAGCCGAATAACCGCAGCTACCGGCCTGGTGGCGCGCTGAAGCTGCTCGACCCGGTCACGGGACGGATTGTCGTGTTACTCGATCCCGGTCCCGAAGGTTTGGTGCGCGACCCGGAGGTGCATTTCGACGGGCGGAAAATCGTCTTCTCGATGCGCAAGGCGCGCGATGAGAATTACTCGATCTACGAGTTAGAGGTGAATCCGCGGAATGGCTGGGCCGTTGTGCCAGGCAGTCTGCGGCGGCTGACGAACGAGCGCGATGCGACGGACATTGATCCGGTTTATCTGCCCGATGGGAAGATCATCTTCTCCAGCACGCGCGAGCCGAAATACTGCCACTGCAACATGCACATCATGGCGAACCTCCACCGCATGGATGGCGACGGCGCGAACATCCACCAGATCGGCAAGAGCACGTTGTTCGAGGGGCACGCGAGCCTGCGGCCCGACGGACGGGTGTTGTATTACCGCTGGGAATATGTGGACCGCAATTTCGGCGATGCACAGGGGCTGTGGACGGTCAACCCGGACGGGACGAGCCACGCGCTTTACTGGAAGAACAACATGGCCAGTCCGCCCGCGGTGTTCGACGGCCGGGCCATCCCCGGGACGGACAAGGCGGTGTGCATCTTCGGTTCCTGCCATGACCGCCCGTGGGGCGCGCTGGCAATCATTGACCGGAGCAAGGGGCTGGATAGCGCGGAGGCGGTGGTGCGCATCTGGCCCGCGAGCGCCAGGGCGCTGGTCAAGAATGTGGCCGCGTTCATGTGCGACAGTTTCCGTCCGCTGCGTTCACGCTACGAAGATCCATTCCCGCTGGTTGACCCGCGCACCGGAACGGGCGGGAAATATTTTTTAGTATCGCACAACGTCAACGCCCTGCCGGCCGACAAGAAGATCCAACAGTCGGCTGACGTGAACGCGCTCGTGATGGGGCTTTATCTGGTGGACTCGTTCGGCAACGAGGTGCTTCTGCACACGGAGAAGCCGGGCTGTTTCGACCCGATGCCGCTGGCGGCGCATCCGCGTCCGCCGCTGCTGCCGGAGCGGCGCGATTACAAGAGCGCCACGGGGAAGATGTATGTGTCGGATGTCTATCAGGGCACGCACATGCAGGGCGTCCGTCGCGGCGAGGTGGCGAGCCTGCGCGTGGTGGAATCGGTGGAGAAACGGGTTTGGACCTCTCCGCTCTGGGACTGTGCCCAGTTCGTGACGGCATCGCAAGCTGGCGGCACGCTGAATCGCCCGGCAATATCGTGGGCGGGTTTCGAGGTGAAGCGGATTCTGGGCGCGGTGCCGGTGGAGGCGGATGGCTCGGCGAATTTCGAGGTGCCGGCGGAACGGTTTATCTATTTCCAGTTGCTCGACCGCAACGGGATGCTGGTTGCGACGATGCGCTCCGGCGCGCAGGTGCAACCCGGCGAGACGCAGGCGTGCCTCGGTTGTCATGATGACCGGCTGGCGATACGTCCGCCGCGGGAAAACACGCTGGCCCTTCAGCGTCCGCCCAGTAAGCTGACCGGTTGGCATGGCCCGGTGCGTTCGTTCGGATACGTGAAAGAGATTCAACCGATCTGGGACAAGCATTGCGTGAGCTGCCACGACTTCGGCAAGCCGGCAGGAGAGAAACTGGTGTTGGCGGGCGACAAGGAACTGGTGTTCAACGCCTCGTATGTGGGGCTATTCCAGAACTGGGGCAAGACCAATGCGCTACTTAACACGGTCGGATTGGGATTGGCGCCGATCAACCCGGCGTATGCCATCGGCTCGCATCGCAGCCGATTGGTCGAAGTGCTGAAAGGCGGCCACAACAAAGTCGCGTTGTCGGCGGAAGAGCTGGATCGGATCGTGACGTGGATCGACATCGGCGGCCCGTATTATCCCGACTACGCCTGCGCGCATCCGACCAATGTGGCCGGACGCGCGACGATTACGGAAGCGCAAGCAGGTCGTCTGGAAAAGCTGACCGGTATCAGTGTGCGTGGTGGTGAGAGGAATCCCACCCACGCGACGCATCGGCTGTGGCTTTCGTTCAACCGCCCGGAACTAAGCCCTTGCCTGCGGAAGCTCGACAAGACGAGCGAAGCGTATCGCGAGGCGCTGGCCATCATCCGGGCCGGACAGGCGGAGTTGCGCAAGAACCCGGAAGCCGACCAGCCGGGTTTCCGTCCATGTGAGGAGCATCAAGCGCGGGAAACGAAATACCAGGCCCTGCACGAGCGGGAACAGACCCGACGACAGGCCCTGGCCGACGGGCAGAAGCTTTACGATGCCGGAGTGGAGAAGCGAGCCAAATGAAGAGGACAAGCGAATACACCCTGAAAGCCTTCTCCTCACTCCTCGCCGATAGGTTTCATAACTGCCCTAATTCTTCTAACCAAGGAGACATAAATCATGGCACATCTGTCGCGGCGTAAGTTTATCACCGGAGCACTAGTTGCCATGAAAGTGGTTGATCTTCAGCGCCGCGTGTCGGCCGACGAAGCTCCGGTTATCACGTCTGCCAGGTCAACCAATTCGATCCGCAGCCCCTGCGTTCCGAAAGTGGCGGGACGGTTTATCAACATCTACAAGCCGCAGGCGGATGCCTACACATTGCCGACCGTCACAACCAAACCGATAGACGGCAGCGTCACCTACAAGGAAGGAACCACATACCAGGATTGGCGCACCAACGATCACACCTTCATCAAAGATGGCAGCCATCGCTGGCATTGCTTTGGCATTACCAAGCCCTGGATAAGCGGTGACAATGGCCACTCCGGCGAAGGGTTGTGTTTCCACGCCATGGCTCCTGAAGGCACGTTCTCACAAGCGGCGACTTTCCAATCGTGGCGCGACCTGCCCAAGATCCAGGTGGCCGGCTGTGGCTGGGCACCGGCCTCGGTGAGGATCGGACAGGAGTATTCGCTCATCGGCTCACACCTTGGCCGGGCGTCCTCGACGGATCTCAAGAACTGGACCGACAAAGGCCGGCTGAACGCCAAAGGCGGCAACCGTGACCCTTACATTATGGTCTGGAATGACACTTATTACCTGGTGCGCTGCGACGGCAATGGCATCAACCTTGTCACGTCAAAGGATTTCATAAACTGGTCCGATCCCCGGGTGATCTACAAGCCGGAACAAAAGAGTTACCAAACCGAATCGCCAGTTCTCGTCGCCTATGAGGGGTTGTTTTACCTGTTCTGGACGTTGTGGGACACGGCGGACCCGACCACGGGAGGGTACTGTCCGCGTACTTACGTCCATTGCTCCGAATCGCCCGATGATTTTCACGGCAAGCCTGTGCTCGCGGAGTTCACCGTCCACGCGCCGGAGATTATCCAGGACGACAGCGGGCAGTGGTACATGTCCAGCACCGACCATCCCCACCGTGGGATCAGTGTCGCTCCGTTGGTCTGGGAGAAGGCGCTGCAAACAACGCCTCTGACAGTATAAGAAAACTGAGCATGAATAAGCTCACATCACTTATCCTCGCCGCCCTGCTGCTGACCGCGTCCGTTCACGCGGCGGCGGAGGAGGGCGTGCCGCGCCAGGGGCTCGATGCGTTGCGCGCGGCGATGGACGATCTGGCCGCTTCGTTTCCGGGCCGCTACCGCGCGGAGGAGTTTCGTGCGCGCTGGGAAGCTTTGAACAAGCGCGGCGCAACGGCGGCGATAAGCAACGAAGTGGAACAGTTGAAGTTCGATGCGCTGGTGGCGGGCAATCCGCTGCTCTCGCCCGGCAAGCTGTTCTTCGTGAAACGCCAGACCTATACACCGGGTTGGTATTACGCGGAGTTCATGCGGGCGACGAAGTTCGGCGGTGGGTTGTGTGTGCTGTCGCTGCCGGATGGCAAGGTGACGGAACTGTTTCCTCAACTGCACGGCGGCATCACCGACCGCTACGACGTTTCGTTCGACGGCCAGCGCGTCGTCTTCGGTCATAAGAGCGCGCCAGAAAAAGCGTTTCGGCTCTTCGAGGCGCGCGTGGATGGCACGGGCTTGCGCCAACTCACCTTCGATCCGCCCGACGAGGCGCAACGCGTGGCGCGGTTCCATAAACCGAAAAGTCCCTACTACCACACCACGGACGATTTTCAGCCGTGCTATCTCCCCGATGGCGGCATCGTGTTTGCGTCCGCGCGGTGCGAGCGCGGCGTGCTGTGCGATGTGGCCGACGATCTCGCGGTGAACCTGCTGCATCGTGTGGATGCCGACGGCCAGCATCTGCGGCGGCTTTCCGAGGGCGCGCTTAGCGAGTCCACGCCGAGCGTGATGAACGACGGGCGCATCCTCTATACGCGCTGGGAATATGTGGACAAGGGCGTCATCGCGGTGCAGGCGCTGTGGGCGATGCGGCCGGACGGGTCGGGCAGCAGCGAGGTTTACGGCGACGACATCGAGGACCCGATGGTGTTCGTCCACGGCCGCGCGATCCCCGGCCGAAACAATCTCTTCGTCTGCACGGGCACGTTCCATCATCCGTTCGCGGTCGGACCGATTCTGCTGGTGGACATCAACAAGCCCATCAACACGCTGGAGCCCATCCGCTCGCTGACTCCGGACACGCGGGCCAGTTCCACCTTGCTTCGCGAACAGACCGGCGCGTATGGCGAGAAGTTCGCGCACCTGCGCAACGGCCAATGGGTGGCCGACCACAAAGGGCCGCTCTTCTCGGAGCCCTATCCGCTGGCCGATCCCGAGACGAACGCCGGTGCGGGAAAATATTTTCTGGTGGACTGCAATCCCGACCAGCCGTGGGGGCATCCCTCCGCTTACGGGCTGTGGCTGGTGGATGTGTTCGGCAACCGCGTGCGCATCCATAGCGACCCGGCCATCTCCTGCTGGCAACCGATGCCGCTGCGCGCGCGGAAAACGCCGCCGGTGCTGACGCCGGTCCGCGAAGAGGCCGCGCCGCCGGCACAAACTGGCACGCTGTTCCTGACGGACATCTATCGCGGACTCGAAGGCGTGCAGCGCGGCACGGTGAAATATTTGCGCGTGTTGGAGCAGGTGCCGCGACCGTGGTCGGCGCACCGCTTCTGGCCGGATGACACGGCCGTCGGCCAGCATGTTCCGATCAGCCTCTATGCGCACATCTTCGTGAAGGTGAATCACGGCATCGTGCCCGTGCATGAAGATGGCTCGGCGCATTTCACCGTGCCGGCCCGCCGGAATATTTTCTTCCAGGCGCTCGACGAAAAGCTCATGGAGGTCCAGCGGATGCGAACGTTCGTGAATCTCCAGCCCGGCGAATCGCGCGGCTGCGTCGGCTGTCACGAGCGGGCTTCGTCGCCGCCGCCTGCCGGCGGACGGTTGCTCGCGTTGGAGAAACCGGCCGTCGCACCCGCGCCGCAACCGGGCGAGAACGTGCCGCGGCCGATCCACTACGTCAGCGATGTGCAGCCGGTGCTCGACCGGCATTGCGTGCGCTGTCACGGCGGCGACAAACCCAAAGGCGGGCTTGACCTGACCGGTGCGTTGACCCCATTTTTCAACCGCTCCTACGAGAACATCATGAAACGGAACCTGCTGGGCTACGTCACGGAGTTCGTGGGCCCCAAGGGCAACCAGCCGCAGTTCACCAATGTCATGCCGCTGCCGGCGCGTGCACTCGGCTCGCACGCGAGCAAGTTCATCGCGAACGCACGCGGCCCGCATCACGAGGTGAAACCGTCGCAAGAAGAACTGCTCCGGCTCATCACGTGGGCCGACGCGAACGGCCCTTATTACGGCAGCTACTTCGGCCGGCGGAACCTGATCTACAAAGACCACCCGAACTTCCGGCCCGTGCCGACGCTGGCCTCCGCGCTCGGCGATGCCACCGGCACCGAGCACGAGACGGCGGGATATCAACAGCTGTCCGGCGAGGCGCCAGCCGCGGCGCCCTACGGAGAAGGCGGGAAGCAACCAAAACCATGAGCAGGACCATCATGAGGCTGGTCAGGAATATGCCGGGATGGGTTGCAGATCTGCTGCCCTCCTGTGCCGAACACAGCGCGCGCGACAGCGGGTATGATGGCGGGCTGTTCGCGGGGTTCCGCCAGCAGCGGAGAAAGGTATTATGAAATCACACTTCAATCGGGGGGCGCGGAGCTCCTGCCTTGGCGCCCTGCTGGGCCTCGCCTGCACGCTGTCCACCGCCTCCGCCGTCGAGGCTCTGCCGGTCGCGCGTCCGGACGAGCAGGCCGAGGTCATTGTGTATGGCGGCACCCCGGCGGGTGTCATGGCCGCTGTCGCCGCCGCGCGGCTGGGCCACAGCGTCCTGTTGGTGGACATCAATGCGCATGTCGGCGGCGTGGTCAGCGGCGGACTTGTCGCCTCGGACATGGGGGACCGGGACACCCTGGGCGGGCTCTCGCAGGAGTTTTTCGCCCGCATCGTGAAGTATTACTCGGAAAAATACGGCGCAACCTCGAAGGAGCTCAAGGCTTGCCGCAACGGCGCGACGTTCGAGCCGCATGTGGCGGAACTCATCTTCGAGCAGATGCTCAAGGAGCAGCCGCGCATCAAGCTGTGGCGCAGTTGCCGCTATCGCGGCGTGCTGCCCGAGTTTGATCGTGCCGATGGCTCGGACCGCATCACCGGGCTGGTCGTGGATGACCTCGCCGCGAAGACCACGCGCACCTTCACCGGCGAGGTCTTCATTGACGCCAGCTACGAGGGTGACCTGATGGCCGGCGCACATGTGCCGTATCGCGTCGGCCGCGAGGGCCGCGCCGAGTTTGGCGAATATCTCGCCGGCGTGGGCTGCGGGCCGCAGGAACAGCGCGGCTTGGGCGACCACCGGACCATGGCCTACAATTACCGTGTCACGGTGACCCCGGACACGGACAACCGCGTGCTCTTTCCCAAGCCCGGGCACTATGATCCCACGCCCTTCATCGAGACGTATGGCCGGCGGGCCAAAGAGGGCCGCGCCAAGGGGTTTGGCGATTTCTTCACCACCCTCGACAAGGCGCATCCCGGCGCGAAGTATGACGCCAACTGGTTCGACTGGCCCGGCAACAGCGAAGGCTACGCCGAGGGTTCCTGGGAGACGCGCGACCGCATCGCGGCACGCATCCGCGACCGCGCCCAGAGCCTGCTCTACTACACGCAGAACGATCCCGACCTGCCCGCCTCCTTCCGCAACGAATCCCGCAAATGGGGGTTGCCGAAGGATGAGTTCGCCGACAGCGGCCACTTCCCCTTCCAACTCTATGTGCGCGAGGCCCGCCGCATGGTCGGCGCCTATGTGTTGCGTGAACAGGACCTCACACAGGACCGCTGGAAAGCTGACGGCATCGCCACCGGCAGCTACGGCATTGACTGCCATGTGGTCCAGATGCTGCGCGAAAAGGGACACCTCGTGCCCGAACACACGCGGCACGTGGCGAACAACAACTACGACATCCCGTACCGCAGCCTCGTCCCGCCCGACGTGGAGAACCTCCTCGTGCCGGTGTGCTGCTCCGCCACGCACGTCGCCTACTGCTCGCTGCGCATGGAGCCGGTTTATATGATGCTCGGCCACGCTGCCGGCGCTGCCGCGCACCTGGCGCTCGCGGGCAAGACCTCCGTGCAAAAGGTGGACGCCGCGAAACTGCGCGCGCTCCTTCTCGCGGAAGGCGCCGTGCTCGATGCCGGCTATCAGCCGCAGGTCAAGCTCCTCTGGACCCCGCCGCATCCGAAGCCCGGCGAAAACGTCATCCTCAAGGCCGTTCCCGGCACCGCGAACAAAGATTCGCTCAAACAGGTCGCCTGGGATCTCACCGGCGACGGCAAGGTAACCGCCGAGGGCGAGCGCGTGGTGCATGTCTTTGAGGCCGAGAAAGTCTATTCCATCAGCCTGCTGGTGGTGGATGCGAAAGGGCGCCGCCGCCTGCTCACCGCCGAACTGCCTGTCGGCAGCGCGGTGGCGCGCGACGTGACCATGGACGATTTTGATGCCGAGCTCTCCGGCCGGTGGGAGGGCTCGAAACCCGACTACCTGCCCGGCCTGCCCCTGCGTTACTCGGACGTGTATTTCGGCCCCGGCATCCAGCGTGATGCGCGGAGCAAGGGCAAGGTTGGCGCCGTCCGGGCGCGGTTCCAGCCCGTCCTTGAGCGCACCGGGCGTTATCGCGTTTGCCTCGGTTTCCGTCCGTCGAAAGCGCAGGCCACCAACACGCCTGTGCTCGTCAAGCATGCCCGCGGCAACACAAAGGTTGTCGTGGATCAACGCCAGGAATCCACGCCCTTCAACTGGGTGCCGCTCGGCGAGTTCGCGTTCAAGGCCGGTGACAGCGGTTTTGTCGAGGTCACCAACGGCGGAGCCGATGGCCGCGTCGCCCTTGACGGCGTGCGCTGGGTGTGGCTGGGAGAGTAACCTCTTGCAACGACCATGAGCTCTCTCAGCAAACGCTGCCTGCTGTCAATGCTTGGGGCCCTGTGCACTGGCGCGGTCGCCCAGCCAAACATGGACTACGCGCTGCTCGCCATCGGCCCGAAAGCGCAGACCTACCAACACGGCAAGCCCGAGGACCCCGCGCAATGGAGCGAGATTTTCTCCCCCGACCTTGACTGCACCGTGCGAAACCTCACCATCTCCGGCGTCCGCACCTGCGACTCGCAGAGCGATCTGCCCATTGAATGCGTCGTCCAAGTCATCGAACAGAAGCGCAACCCCGACTACCCGAAGACGATGCCCAAAGGCGGCACGGGCAAAGGCAGCTGGGTTCGTTGGAACACAGCCGTCTCAGGACAACAACCGTGAAACATACCCTCACCTTCCTCACTGTCCGACTGCTCGCGCCGCTGGCCGTACTGCACGCCGGGCCGCACCTTGCCGGGAGTTCCAAGAATTGGAAAACTCCGCGGTGGCTTTTTCCAAGCGTTGGCAACCAAGGGCTGCCCGTCTCGCAAAGCTCGGCTGGAAAAACAGGGCGCACAGGTTTCCAGTGCTTGGAACTGACGATAAGATGAAAACGAAAGGGCCCAAACCGGTGAAACCCACCCTCATCCTCCTCACCGCCCTGCTGCTGGCGCCGCTGGCTGCGCTGCACGCTGCCGAGCCAAAGCCTCCGAACAAACCGAACGTCATCGTGATCCTTTCCGACGATCTCGGTTGGGCGGACCTCGGCTGCTACGGCAGCACCTTTCACGAGTCGCCGAATCTCGACAAGCTCGCCACTCAGGGCATGCGCTTCACGCAGGCGTATTCGAGCAGTCCGTATTGCTCGCCTTCGCGCGCGGCGACTATGACCGGGCGGCATCCGGCGCGGTTGAAGATCACCGACTACATTCCCAGCAACGGTAAGAGCGGAAAGTTCCTCCCTGCCGAGATGCGGATGGAATTGCCGCTCGAAGAAACAACCATCGCGGAAGTGTTGCGCCACGCGGGTTACGCGACGTGGCACGTCGGCAAGTGGCATCTGGGTGATGTCGGCTTCTATCCGCAGGACCAGGGCTTTCAGGTGAACATCGCCGGGCACGCCTGCGGCCTGCCACCGAGCTACTTCTGGCCCTATGGCAACCCCAACGACGAAGCCGTGCCGCAACCGAAGGGAAAAAACTACCACTCCCGCGGTGTGCCCGGTGTCGTCACCGGCGGAAAGGAGGGCGAGCACCTTTGCGACCGCCTCACCAGCGAGGCGATCAAGCTGATCGAGCAGCGCAAACCGGAGCAGCCCTTCTTTCTCTACTTGCCCTTCTACGACGTGCACACGCCGATCATGGCGCAGCCCGAACTCATCGCGAAATATCGAGCCAAGGCGGCGAAGCTGGGTTTGCCTGCCGAGAAGGCGGTGTCCACGTATGAGGAAGGCAGTATCGCGCACGGCACGGATCGCCTGCGCAAATTGCCCGAGCTTCAGGCGAACCCGACTTACGCCGCGATGATCGAAACCATGGACACCAACGTCGGCCGGTTGATGGCGAAGCTCGCCGAACTCGGCATCGCCGACAAAACGCTGATTATCTTCACGAGCGACAACGGTGGCCACAGCGTCACCAGCAACCGGCCATTGCGCGGCGGCAAAGGCTGGCTCTACGAAGGTGGCGTGCGCGAACCGTGGATCGTCAAATGGCCCGGCGTCACCAAACCCGGAAGCACTTGCGACGTGCCCATCATCAACACCGACATCCTGCCCACCGTGCTCGAAGTCGCCGGCCTGCCCCAACGACCCGAACTGCACAAGGAAGGGGTGAGCTTCGCCGACCTGCTCAAAGGCGAAACCAAACCTCTGCATGATGCCCTGTTCTGGCACTTCCCGCACTACGGCAATCACGGCAGCGGACCGTGCAGCAGCGTGCGAGTCGGCGATTGGAAACTCATCGAGTGGCTGGAGGACGACAGCGCCGAGCTGTTCAACCTCGCCACCGATCTTCCCGAGAAGAACGATGTCGCCGCCCAGCATCCCAAAATCGTCCAACAACTCCGCGAACGCCTCCACGCTTGGCGCAAGGAGACGGGCGCGAATATGCCCAGGCCCAAGCCATGAACATGAAACACACCATCACCATCCTCACCGCCCTGCTGCTCGCGCCGCTGGCCGCGCTCCACGCGGCTACACCAACATCGTGGGAAAACAATTCGGCAATGCAGTGGGCGCAGGACAACCTGTTCGCTGAGCAGCCGAGGGAGCCGTTCAGCTTTTCGATCGGTGGAAAGTCTTCCAGTGAAGTGCTGCGCGATTGGAAGCGCTCCGCTGCGACGCGCGAACTCGATGCGCAACGTCGCGAACACACGTTGGCCTGGATCGATGGCAAGGCTGCTTTGCAGGTGCGCTGTGTCGCGGTGACGTATGCGGACTTCCCGGTCGTGGAATGGACGCTGTGGCTCAAGAACACGGGCAAGGCCAACACGCCGATTCTCGAAAACATTCAAGGACTCGACAAGCGATTCGAGCGCGAGGCGGAGGGCGAGTTTGTGCTGCACGGCGTGCGGGGCGATTCGTGCTTGCCGGAGAGTTTTCGTCCGTATGCGCTCAAGCTCGGGTCGGATGCGGTGAAACGTTGTTCGCCACCGGTCGCGGGCGACAAGGTGTCGGGAAAATCATCGGACGGGCCGGACGGCTGGCCGTATTGGAATCTGCAAAGGCCCGGCGGTGGCATCATCCTCGCGGTCGGTTGGCCGGGGCAATGGGAGACGACATTTACACGCGATCACGAACGCGGCTTACGCGTGATGGCTGGGCAGCAGCTCACGCATCTCGTGCTGAAGCCGGGCGAAGAGATTCGCACGCCGTCCATCACGCTGCTTTTCTGGCAGGGCGACGATGTCGTGCGCGCACAGAATCTCTGGCGCTCGTGGTATCTTGCCCATGTGCTGCCACGCATCGGCGGCCAGCCGCAGCCGCCTATTCTCACCATCCATGGTGATGGGGCACTCGAGTCGTGGGCGAAAGTGCAGGCCTTTCTCGATGCCGGAATTAAACCAGACGTCTTCTGGCGCGACGCAGGCGGTTCAAAGACTTGGTATCCCAGCAGTGGTGGCCCCTATGAGGGAGAAAAAATCTGGCTGAACACGGGTACATGGGAAATCGACAGGGCGAAGTATCCACAAGGATTCAAACTGTTCAGCGACAAGGTCCGGGCCAGCGGCATGGAGTTTATGCTGTGGTTCGAGCCCGAGCGCGTGGGCGATCCAAACTCGTGGCTCGGCAGAAATCATCCCGAATGGCTCCTGCCCGGCAACAGCGCCGGGTCGGTGCTCAACCTCGGCGATCCCACCGCGCTCCAGTGGCTCATCGCGCACATTGACGGCATGGTGAAGTCGGAGGGCCTCGACTGGTATCGCGAGGACATGAACGGCGGCAACTACGGCACCGCGTGGCGAAAACACGACGCACCCGACCGGCAAGGCATCACGGAGAATCTTTATGTGCAGGGCCACCTCGCGTTCTGGGACGAGCTTCGCCGACGCCATCCGCATCTGCGCATCGACTCATGCGCCTCCGGCGGCCGCCGCAACGATCTCGAAACGATGCGCCGCGCAGTGCCGCTGCTGCGGAGTGATTGGACTGTCGCTGGTAACAACGAAAAGCCGCTGCACCGCGAAGGCATCCAAGCGCAGACCTATGGGCTCTCGTCGTGGCTACCATGGAATGGTGCGGGCGTCGCTTTCCGGCACGACAGCTACTCTGTGCGCAGTGTTTACCTGCCGCGCTTCGGGATGAATCAAGGGGAGGGTTGGAGTAAGTCAGAAGAAAGGCGCACCGCGGTCCAACGCGGCTATCGCGAAGCGAGGCGTGTCGCGCCGCTGCTCCTCGGCGACTATTACCCGCTCACGCCCTACAGTCTCGACAAGACCTCGTGGATCGCGTGGCAGTTCCACCGTGCCGATCTCGGTGAAGGCGTCGTGCAAGCCTTCCGTCGTCCCGAAGCCATGAACGAAACGCTCGCCGTGCAACTGCGCGGCCTCGCCCCGCAGCAGCGCTACGAGATCGAGAACCTCGACGGTGGCAAAGAAGTCCGCACCGGCGCTGAACTCATGCGCAGCCTCGATATCACCTTGCGCGAGAAACCCGCCGCTGCAGTGCTCGTGCTGAAAGCAATCAAGTGAAATCATCCATGACACAGATGCTCACCATCACATCGCGCGCAGGTCACGACGCCGGGAGTGCCAAGGATTGGAAAACTCCACGGCGACTTTTTCCAAGCGTTGGCAACCAAGGGCTGCCCGTCTCGCAAAGTTCGGCTGGAAAAACACGGCACACAGGTTTCCAATGCTTGAAACTGACGAGCAAATGAAAATGAAAGGAACAACCATGAAACGCACATTCACAGTTTTTCTATTCCTCATCGTGGCTGCTGCCGCAGCCCCGACGAACTACACGCCGCTGAGCTATCGCGAGGTGGAGTGGTACGGCTCGACGTTCTGGACGGGGCCGGATTGGACGCGCGTCGGCAAGGACTGGCATCATCCGGGTCAAGAAACGCCGAGTGTGCGCCGGTTCGCGGCGCCGCGCGATGGGCGGGTGACGATTTCCGGGCGCGTGTTCAAGCTGCATCTCAGCGGCGATGGCGTCCGCGCCATGATTCGCCACAACGACAGCGAAATCTGGAAGGTGGAGATCGAGGGCAAGGACGACAAGGGCGGCGAGCCGAAGTTGACGCTCGATGTGAAGAAGGGCGATGCGCTGCGGTTCATCGTTCACAAACGCGGCAACTACGGTTGTGACACGACGGGCTGGGACCCGATTGTGACGTATGCTGACGGCGAAAAGTTGCAGGCGTCGGCGAGCTTCACCACGAAGAAACAAGGCGCGGGCAACTGGTTCTACGAGATGGAAGGATCGGGTCCGATGGCACCGGCGATTGTCACGGCAGCACCGGCGCCGGAGGAAGTCACCATCAGTCCGGCGCTGCAAGCGGCGCTGACGAAGCTGGCTCCCAAGCTGGCGCCGCAGACCGAGCAGGCCTTGCTGGCCATGGTGCTGGAGGCGTGGTGGCGCGAAGATAAACTTGATGACACCGCGAAGTCCTACGAGAGCGCCGTCAGCAACCATCTCGCCCGTGCCCGCGCGCTGGCGAGCAGTCTGGGTGTGCCGCCGCCGGAAGCTCTCGACGGCGGCGCGCCGGACACGCTCGACGCATGGCGCTCGCGCTATCTGGAGGTCCGTCTGCTCAAGCGGGAGTTGGCGCTCGGCAATCCGTTGCTGAAGTTCGGTGAAGTGTTGTTCTGCAAGCGGGCGATGCCCTCGTGGAGTCACGAGGTCGCGCAGTACTTTGGCTGGCGGCAGCGCGGGGGCGGCGGACTTTACGCGTTGCGCAAACCGGGCTATGCGCTGGCGACGCGGAACATCATGGGCAGCCAACTGCCGATGGGGAGTTATCTCGAACCGCGCTTAAGCTACGATGGAAAACGAATTCTGTTTGCCTTCGTCGCGTGCGATGCGAAGACGCCGGCGCCCACGTCGCTGCCGGTGAACGAGGCCGGTGTGGATGAGCGCTATTATCACCTGTTTGAAATCGGCGTGGACGGCACCGGCCTGCGCCGACTCACGAGTGGGCCCTATGACGACATGATGGCCGAGTATCTGCCCGAGGGCGACCTCGTGTTCGTCTCGACGCGGCGCAAAAGCTACTCGCGCTGTTTCGGCCCGGAGTACAGCCCGCGCTGGCACAGCTACACCTTGCACCGCTGCGATCGCGACGGGCGCAACATCCAGACGCTGTCCTACAACGATGTCAGCGAATGGTTCCCCGCCGTCTCCCGCTCGGGGCAAATTCTGTTCGCGCGCTGGGACTACATAGATCGCGATGCGGTCACACACCAGAATCTCTGGTCCTGCCGGCCCGACGGTTCGAACCCGATGGCCGTCTGGGGTAACGGACTGCCGAGTCCGCATTGCACGTTCCAGGCAAAACCCATCCCGGGTTCGCAGAAACTGGTGTTCATTGCGGCGGCCCATCACGCGATCACCGCGGGGCCGGTCTGTCTGCTCGACCCTTCGATCGGGCTCAATGCGCCGGAGGCGGTCGAGCGGGTCACGCCCTTGATCTACCCCGAGGCCGAACGCGGCCCGCTGCTGGAATGGTACGAAGCGCCCTGGCCGCTGTCCGAAGATTATTTCCTCGTGGCCTACAGTCCGTACCGGCTCCGCATGCAAGGCGAGCACGCCAAGGAACCGAATCGCGATGCTGCACTGGGGGTCTATCTCCTCGACCGGCGCGGCAACCGTGAGCTGCTCTACCGCGACCCGGCGCTGGGCGCAACGGCGCCCATTCCCATCGCCGCGCGACCAGTGCCGCCCGTCCTCGCCAGTCACTTGCCGGCGAATCCGCCGCCGCACGGCGAGATGATGATCTACGATGTCTATCAAGGACTCGATGGCGTCCCGCGTGGCTCCATCGCCGCGGTTCGTATCATCCAGATTTTCCCCAAGACGACCGTCGTCGCCAATCAGCCGCGCATGGGGCTGGCCGGCGAGGAGAACGGCCGGGCGATTCTCGGCACCGTGCCGGTCGAGTCGGACGGCTCCGCCAGATTCCTGCTGCCGGCCGGCAAGAAGATTCTCTTCCAAGCTCTCGACAAGGACGGTTTTGCCCGGCGCATCATGCGTTCCTCGACCTACGTCCAGCCCGGCGAAGTCACCGCATGCACCGGTTGTCACGAGTACGGCGGGACGACGCGCCCCAACCAAAACAACGCGCCGCTCGCCCTGCGGCGACCGCCCTCCACCATCGAACCCGGCCCACTCGGCGGCCGGCCATTTTCCTTTGTCGAGGTCGTGCAACCGGTGCTGGACCGCCACTGCGTGGCCTGTCACAGCGGCGTGACGCCGAAAGGCAAACGCGATTTGACCGCGACGCCGGAGAAAGGCTTCACCCGGTCCTATTGGTCGTTGTGCGGCAACGCCGACTCGTGGAAAGACCGCCGGCTGAAACCGGAACTCGACGCGCAGGATCTCGTGCCGCGCTACTCACAGCGCAACCAGATTCAAATCACGCCGCCGGACGATATCCGCAGCGCCCGCCGCAGCCGCCTGATGCGGATGTTGTTGGATGCGCCGGGTCACAACAAAGTCAAACTCAGCGACGATGACATTCGCCGGCTCGCCGCGTGGATTGATTGCAACGCCATCTTCTACGGCGTCTATGATTCCGCTGAGCAAGCCAAACAGCTCACCGGACAACCCGTCGCGATGCCGGACATCCAATGATGAACCCAGCACGACTAGAGTTTGCGATGCACGGACCGCGCGCGGTTTCCAAGGATTGGAAAGCGTGGCAGGCTGTTTTCCCAAGCCTTGGAAAGGTTTGGCGCGCGGGTCGGATGGAGAGCATGAAACGGCACATTTTTCTCCTCGGCCTGCTGCTGCCTTTGGTTGCGTTGCCGGACAACGCGCCGCCGACGGGCGAGATGCTCGTCACCGACATCTATCAAGGCCTCGGCAACGTGCCGCGCGGCAGCATCAAGGAACTGCGCATCGTTCAGATTTTCCCGAAGTCCATCTGGCCCGCCAACTCGCCGCGCATCGGCATCGCCGGTGAGGAAAATGCGCTGGCGATTCTGGGCACCGTACCGGTGGAGGTCGATGGTTCCGCGCGGTTCATCGTACCGGCGCGCAAGCCAATCCTGTTCCAGGCGCTCGACGCCGAGGGATGCGCCTACCAGGCGATGCGCTCGACGACCTCTGTCCAGTCGGGCAAGAGCACGTCCTGCGTAGGTTGCCACGAACATCACCTGACGGCACCGGCCAAGACGAGCGGGCAGCCGCTGGCGATGCAGCGGCCGCCCGCGCGCATCAAGCCGGGCGAACTGGGTGGCCGGCCGTTCTCGTTCGTCGAGATGGTCCAGCCCGTTTTCAACCGCCGCTGCCTGCGCTGCCACAGCGACACGAAGATCGAGAAAGGCATGGACCTCTCGGGCGAGCCGGAGAAAGGCTTCACGAAATCCTACTGGTCGCTCTGTAGCGATACGAACATGGTCCCGCGGTTCGCGCAGCGTAACCAGATTCAGGCGACGCCGCCCGGCGGACAGACTGGCGCACTCGGCAGCCGGCTGTGGAAGATGTTGCGCGCCGGGCATAACAACATCAAACTCACAGAGAGTGAACTGCGCCGGCTGGCGGCGTGGCTCGATTGCAATGCGGTTTTCTACGGCACGTTCGATCCCGCCGAACAGGCGGACCAGCTCAACGGCGAACGGATTCCAATGCCGGAAATCCAGCGAGGAAGAAAATGAAAATTAGGCTGCTGAGTTTGTGCTGTTTGTTGAGCACAACCCTGTGCGCGGTGGCCGCGGATGGTCTTTACGAGCGGCAAGCCTCGCTGGCGGACACGATGCTCGCGACGCGTGCGAAATACGCTGCTTGGATCGCGGAGCAGAAGGCGGCGCGGGTGGCAGTGAGTTGCGGGCCGTGGAGCGTGGACGGCGAGACACGACCGGGCTGGAAGGACAGGGCGTTGATCGCCCTCGGCGATGATCCGGCGAAGAAAACGGCGACGCTCACACGGACCCTCACGGCGAAGAAACCGGTGACGTTGACGGTCGGCCTTGGCGGCGGCGACAAGATCGAAGTGAGCTTGAACGACAAGCCCGTCGCTATGCTGGACACGCACTTGGAAGCCAAACGCTATGGCACCAGCCTGAAGCTGGAAGGCGATCGCCGTAATCAGGTGTTGCTCGATTTGCCGCTGGTGGCGGGCGAGAACCGGCTGGTGGTCAAGATAAGCCAGACTCATATCGCGTCACGCCACGCACTGTTCCAGTTCTTCTTTTCGACGGCGCCGGACCCGGTGCCGGGCTTGTGGGCGCACATCCGCCGGGATTTCCCGCCGGCGAACAACCGGTTGCTGGCGGCGGTGCACTTCAAGTGGTTCGAGTCGGGCGGCTGGTTCGCTGCGACGAATGACACACACCTGGAGACAGAGTTCCTCGGCAAATCGGGGGCATTGCGGGACTGCGTGGCGGCGGCAGATACTACGGCGCTGCGCAGTGATATCACCAAGCTCAGCCAGGCAGTGACCGAGTTAGGAAAATCGAACGGGTATCCCGCCGCGGAATTCCTCCGCCGGCTCGATGCGGTCAAGACGTTCGCCGAACTCGACCACTGTCAGCGCGCGATGCTTGTCGAGGCGAATCCGCTGTTGAAGGGGCGGAAGATCGTCTTCGCGCGCCGGCACACGTACGATTCGCAGCATTATTACGACGATTACTACCATGGCCCGACGGAATGGGGCGGCAATCTCACCGAACTCGATCTCGCCACGGGCAGGACGCGCGACATCGTCCCGCAACTCACCGGCGGCATCTTCGACCGCTTCGACCTCTCGCCGGACGCCACGCGCGTCATCTTCGGCTACCGCGCGTGCAAGCCGGACGGCTACCGCATCTGGGAACAGCGGCTCGACGGTGCCGGACTGCGCCAGCTCACACACGCGCCCGCCGACGAGGCGGATCGCGTGGCCCGGCACAGCGGCTATCCGAAGGAAGCGCTGGAGAAGAATCCGCGGCTCTACGGGCATTGGACCGACGACATGCACCCCTGCTATGTAGCCGATGGGCGCATCGTTTTTGTTTCCAGCCGGTCGGAGTGCACGGTGCTGTGTGGCGGCCACTCGCTGACCTGTACGACGCTCCACCGGATGGACGCCGACGGCAAAAACTTCCGCCAGCTTTCGCAGGGCGCGCTGACCGAGTCCACGCCGACGATGCTCGATGATGGGCGGATTCTCTACACGCGCTGGGAGTACGTCTATAAAGGCATCGCCGCCGTGCAGTCACTTTGGGCGATGCGCCCCGATGGTACCGGTTCGGAGGAAATCTATGGCCACAACATAGACAACCCCGGCGTCTTCTTCGCCGGGCGGCAGATTCCCGGCCGGCCCGATCTTGTCGTCGCCGCGGGTGTGGGCCACGAACCGCTCGCCGTCGGCTCCATCCGCCTGATTGACCGCATCAAGGACCGGCGTACGAAGGAAGCGATGACGACGCTGACGCCCGAGGTCGAGACGCGGGGTCTGCGAGGCCTTTTCCAGTTCCGCAACGGCCAGTGGGTCGAGGATGTGACCGGCTCGTTCTACTGCGATCCTTTTCCGCTCTCCGATAAATTCTTCCTCGTCTCGCACAATCCCGAAAAGCGCTACAACGACCAGCAGGCCTATGGTATCTGGCTGCTCGACACGTTCGGCAACCGCGTGCTGATTCACCAAGACCCGACGCTGTCGTGCTTCCAACCGATGCTGCTTGCGCCGCGCCCGGTCGCGCCCGTGCTGCCAGCCTTGTGTGCGCAGGTCGACGCCGACAAGGGCGAGGCCACCGTGCTGCTCGTGGAACTCTATCGCAGTCTCAAGGGCGTGCAGCCCGGCACCGTCAAATACCTGCGCGTGATGGAACAGATTCCGCGTTCGTGGGTCGCCTCGCAAATCCAGCCCGGCGATACGGTGCCGGGGCAGGCGCCCGCGATCTCGTTGCACACGCACATCTGGGTCGGAGTGCTCCTCGGCATCGTGCCGGTCGAGGCCGATGGCTCGGCGCTGTTCAAAGTGCCCGCGCGCCGCAACCTCTTTTTCACCGCGCTCGACAAGGATTTCATGGAAGTCCAGAAGATGCGGACCTTCGTCAACTTCCAGCCCGGCGAAACGCGCTCGTGCGTCGGTTGCCACGATCCGCGCGATGGCACGCCTGTGCTGGAGCGGCCGCTGGCGATGCGCCAGCCGCCGCGTGCGATCGTGCCGCAGCCCGGCGATGCCGGGCCGCGCCCGCTCCATTATCCCAGCGACGTGCAGCCGGTCCTCGATAAACACTGCATCCGCTGCCACGGCGGCGAGAAGCCGAAAGGCAACCTCGACCTCACCGGCGAGATGACCGAGCACTTCAGTCGTTCCTATGAAAACCTGCTGCGCAAGGGCCTCGTCAACTTCATTCAGGAATGGACCGGTCCCACACCTGACAAGAGCGGCCCGGCGTATGTCGGCAACGGCTCGATGCTGCACTCCCCGGCTGTGCCGCCCTATACCTACGGTTCGCACAAGAGCCGGTTCATCGAGGTGCTGCGCAAGGGACACAAGCAGGTGGAGCTGTCGCAGGCGGAGTTCCTCAAGCTGACGACGTGGGTGGACGCCAACGCACCATTCTACGGTTCCTACTTTGGCCGGCGCAACCTAGCCGCCAAGGGCCGTCCGGATTTCCGGCCCGTGCCGACGCTGGACTCCGCGCGCGGGGTCCCGCCGCCGCCCTACACACCGCCAACGCTGCCGGCCACGCAACTCGCCTCGTGGAAAGCCGGCGACCTCCCCGAAAAATTCGACGGGAAGCTTTTTGTTCAAGGCCCGTCCGCCGGCGCGCAGGAAGCCATCTCCGTTGCGCTTTGGGTGCGCGCCGATCAACTTGGCCACACCTGGAACCCGCTGCTCTTCACCGATGGCGCCGGTGCCTCGTCATTCCACTTCAGCCTGCTCGAGGATGGAACGCCGAATGTCGCCATCAACTATGGCGGCAAACTCTGGGCGCACAACCGCGCCACCTCCGCGGTCACGCCCGGCGCGTGGCGGCATGTTGCCGTCACCTGCGATCCGCGCACCGGCGGCGTCATCCGTTTCTATCTCGACGGGCAGCCCGCCGGCACCAGGCCGCTCGACCTCGGCATCCCGCTCGACCTCGCCGCCTACCGGCTCGGCGCGTGGAAGAACTGGGAGCGGAACCCCGCCAACAACTTTCACGGGGCGCTCGACGATGTCCGCGTCTATCGCGGCCTCCTCACCGGCGCCGAAGTTGCCGCCCTCGCCAAGCCGGCCCGGCATAAGTTGCCGACCCGGTGAAGCCATGCTGAAGGACTGACATGAAAACTCGAAGCTGGTTGTGCGGTTTGGTTTTCGGCTGCTCGCTGTCCGCGGGTCTCGCCGTCGAGCCGCTCAAGCTCGATAAGGCGCTGCTCGCACGCTGGACGTTCGACGAGGCGACCGGCAGCGTGTGCCGCGACGCAAGCGGCCACGGCTGCGATGCCTCCAGCCAGAAAACGCCAGCCGGTTTTGACCGCGTGCCGGCTGTGTTCGAGGGCGGGCTGAAGTTCACGGGCCCGCACCTGCTGCGCTGTGGGGAGCAGCCGGCGTTCGGCAAGCTGGCGAAGCTCTCGTTCAGCGCGTGGGTTCAGCCGAAGGAGTTCGAGAAATACAACGAGATCTTCCGCAAGGAGGATGGCGAGCGCCGCGTGCTCTTCTCGTTCCAGGAAACCGGCCACGTCCTCGCGCTCGGCCTCAACATCCATGGCTACGTCGAGTGCGATGCGAAGGTGGACCCCGCGCAGGTACGCGACGGGCTCTGGCACCACGCAGCGGCGACGTTCGACGGGCAGACCATGCGCGTCTATCTCGATGGCGCGCAGATCGGCATGCTCGAACGGCCGGGCATGATCGAAGCCGGCGGCACGGCGCCTGGTTGTCTTGGTTCCGCGCAGGGCGGCGAATGTTTCCGCGGCCAGCTGGATGAGCTGCGCATCTATGCCGACGCGCTCTCCGCCGACGAGGTCGCCCGCCTCTATCGCAACGGCATCGAGGCGCTCGCCGCCTCCAGCGCGCCGGCGCAGGTCGCCATCAACGTCGTCTGGTCGCCGGGCAAGACGTTCGCGGAGACGCTGGCGGCGATACGGCGCAACGCGATCGAAAAAAAAGTCACGCTCAACGCGAAGACCACCGCGCTGCTGATGCAACGCCTGCGCGCAAGTTATCCCGAGGAATGCCGGCAGTTCCGCGAGTGGACCGATGCCGATCCCGCCGCGTATCTGCGGAGCAAGGGCAACGAATTTCATGTGCAGGCGGCGGGGCGCCTGATGGGCCTGCTGACCGAGTACAAACCGCTGACCGAAGCGCAGCGGCGGCAGCAGACGCCCGACGAGCTGCGCAAGTGGGACGCGGCCGCCACGCTCGAAAAGAAATTCGCGGCGCTGAAGGCGCGCGGCGATGCGGCGCAATTTTCGCCGGAGTGGATCGAGCTGATGTTCGCCGCCGCGCGCGACATCGTCTGGCGGCCGTTCGAGCGCGAGGCGGTCGCGCCCTACATCACACCAGCCACACCGGAGACGCGCGACCTGACCGCCGCCGAGGGCCGCACAGCGCTGGAGCGCGACTGGCTCCATCAGGCCGATCAGAAGCCGACGCCGGAACGCATCCGCGATGAGATCAAGTGGACACGCGACTTGGCGGCGCGTTTGACTGTTGATGTGACGAAGGAATTGGCCGAATTGTCGGTGCTGGAGAAATGGGATGCTGTAGCGGCGGTCTGTGACCGCCGGACGAGTGCCGACGATCAGCGGCGGTCACAGACCGCCGCTACAGAAATCTATTTCAAGGTCCGCGAACTCAAGCGCGCCATCATGCTCAAGAATCCCGCCGTGGATTTCGCGAAGGTGCTGTTCGTGAATATGCCTTTCCCGGCCGGCAAGGAGTGGCCGCACGAGACGCGGCACCGGCTCGGCTACATGGCCGTCCCCGGCGCGCGCCTGCTGACCCTCGACGGCCTGCGGCCGGATGGCAAACTGACGCAGGTGATGCCGCAGGCGCCGCTGCACGGCTCCTTCTGGCGGCCGGACGTTTCGTTCGACGGAAAGAAGATCCTGTTCTGCTTCAAACCGCACAACGAAAAAGCCTTTCATCTCTACGAGATCAACGTGGATGGTTCCGGTCTGCGCCAGCTCACGTCCGGCCCCTATGACGACTTCGATCCGATCTATCTGCCCGACGGCCACATCCTGTTTTCCACGACGCGCAGCCACTCTTATGTCCGCTGCATGCCGCCGACCAGCGCCTTTGTCCTCGCACGCTGCGAGGCTGACGGCCGCAACATCTACCTCGTCTCGGCCAACAACGAGCCGGACTATCTGCCTTCCATGCTCGAGGACGGCCGCGTGATCTACACGCGCTGGGAGTATACCGACAAGCCGCTGTGGCGCGCGCAGAAGCTCTGGACGATCAATCCCGACGGGACCTACGTGAGCATGTTCTGGGGCAACCAGAGCGTGTGGCCCGATGTGATCAAGGACGCGCGCAACATTCCCGGCACGCGCCGCGTGATGGTCACCGGCAGCGCGCACCACAACTGGTTCAGCGGCTCCGTCGGCATCATCGACCCCGACAAGGGCCTCAACTTCCCGCATGGCCTGACCAAGGTCACCGCGGATGTCGCGTGGCCCGAATGCGGCAACGGCCCGGTGGACCCGGTCGAGTCGCCGCGGTATCACGCCAGCGGAAATTACCCGGCCTACTACTCGCCGTATCCGCTGACCGAAAAGGATTTCCTGGTATCGGCCAGCCGCGGCGGCAAGTTCGCGCTCTACCTGATGGACACCGACGGCAACCGCGAACTCATCTACGAGGGCCTCAACAACATCTTCCACGCGGTGCCGCTCAAGCCGCGGGCGGCCCCGCCGGTGCTCGTGGATCGTGTCGCCTGGCCCGCCAAGGCGGAGCCGCCCAAGAGTGGCGTCATCTTCAGCGCCAACGTCCTTGAGAACACGCTGCCGGAACTGCGCAGCAAGGCGAAATTCCTGCGGATTCTCCATATTGACGAGAAGACCTACACCTACTGGAACAAGCGCCCGTATCTTTCGACCGGCCCGGTCGTTTCCGCCGTGCAGAGCGAGGGCGTCAAGCGCGTGCTCGGCATCGTGCCGATCGAGGCCGATGGCTCTGTGGCGTTCAGCGTGCCGCCCGGCATGGCGCTGCACTTCCAACTGCTCGACGAGCAGCAGCGCGCGCTGCAGACGATGCGCAGTTTTGTCGGCGTCATGCCCGGCGAACACCGCGGCTGCCTCGGCTGTCACGAACTGCACAGCAGGACGACGCAACCCCAAGGCCAGCCGCTCGCCCTGCAGAAGCCGCCGCGCACGATCACGCCGCCGCCGTGGAATGACGTGACCGTGAGCTATCCGCGCTACGTCCGGCCGGTGCTCGACAAATATTGCGCGCGCTGCCACGAGGGCGCCGGCCCCGGCCGTAAGACGCTCGACCTGACCGCGCGCCCGGGTTTCCTCGGCTGGGACGAGACCTATTTCACGCTGATCGGGAAACCGACCTGGGGCGTTGCCTATGTGCCGCCGACCAACTGCCCGCCCGGCTTCGGCATCGCCGACACCATCCTCGTCGAGGGCTACGGCAAGATCGATCCCGCCGCTTACACCACGCCTGCGCCGATGACGCGGCTCTCCTACCGCAGCCGGCTGATCGATCTGGTGACCAGCGGCAAACATCACGACGTGCGCGTGGACGAAACCAGCCGCCTGCGACTGATCGCGTGGGTGGATACGATGTGCCCGTACATTGGCGATGAAGAAGTCCGCGCGGAGCCCGACCCGGTTTTCCAAGGCGTGGACTGGCTCGCCGTCCGCCCGCGCCTCCAGACCGCCCCGGTCATCTCCCGCCCCGGCCCGGTGGATTGAAGCGCAGCGCCCGGTAACCTTTTCCTGTCGCGCGGCGTAGCAGGCTGTTAAAGTCGAGTCACGGAATATTTTCATGAGGATCAAAACACGAATCGGATTGGGGCTGCTGGTGGTGGCGCTGTTAGGCGCGGCGTGCGTGCTGCGGAACGCCCATGCGGTCGACAGCGTTAACGCCAAGCTGCGGGCGCTTTTCCCGCAGTTCGATGCGAACCGCGATGCGGTGCTCACGCCGGACGAGCAGGGCCGGGCCGTGGCAGCTGTCCGCAAACAGTATGGCGAGCACTGGGCGCGGCAGGTCAAAGCGCTGTTCAAGAGCGCCGCCGCCGATGGCGCGGTGCCGCAGGCGCGCTGGCAGGTGCAGGCCGCGGCGTTCGGCCAGATCCACACGCAGACCTTCCGCGTCGCGATGCGCGACGGCGTCCATCTGGCGACCGATGTCTACCTGCCGACCGGGCCCGGCCCGTTCCCGGTCGTGCTCTCGCGCACGCCCTACAACCGCGCGCAACAGGCGGGCGCGGCACAGTCGCGCGTCCAGGCCGGGCAGGTGTTCGTCGTCCAGGACATGCGCGGGCGGTTCGCCTCCGAGGGTGAGAACCTTCCCTTCGTTGGCTGCGGTTGGGGCGAGCACCAGGACGGCGTGGACACGCTCGCGTGGCTACGGCAGCAGCCGTGGTGCAACGGCCAGATCGGTACCTTGGGCGCGTCCGCCGGCGGCATCACGCAGAACCTGCTCGCCGGCGCGGCGCCAGAGGGCTTGCGGGCGCAATACATCATCGTCGCCGCCGCCAGTCTTTTCCACGACGCCACCTATATCGGCGGTGCGTTCCGCAAGGCCGATGTCGAGAACTGGACGACGGGCAACAAATATGACCCGCAGGCGCTGCAGCTGATGCATGCGCATCCATGCTACGACGACTACTGGCGGACGTTCGACACCGCGTTGAAATTCTCCAGCATGAACGTGCCGGCGATTCACCAGGGCGGCTGGTTCGACATGTTCGCGCAGGCGACCATCAACGAGTTCGCCGGCCGCCAGCACACTGGTGGGGCGGGCTCGCGCGGCCAACAGAAGCTGGTGATGGGGCCATGGGCCCACGGCGGCGCGAAAAAGGAAGGCGTCGGCGAGCTGCGCTTCCGGGACAACCGCATGCCCGAGGCCTACAGCTCCGGCCCGTGGTTCGACCACTATCTCTGCGGCGAATCGAACGGCGTCGAGCAGCTGCCCGCGGTTGCCTACTACGTCATGGGCGATGCCTCCAACGCGCACGCGCCCGGCAACGAGTGGCGCTACGCCAACGATTGGCCGATCCCCGCGCTCGCGACGCCGTTCTATTTCGCGCCCGGCGGCCAGCTCGCGCCCGGCAAGCCGGCGGCGGGCGTGCCGGTCGAGTACACGTTCGACCCCGCGAACCCGTGCCCGACCGTCGGCGGCAACAACCTCACCCTAGCAAGCGGCCCGATGAATCAAAACAAAATTGAACGCCGCAGCGATGTTGTGCTCTTCACCAGCGCGCCGCTGGAGGCGCCGCTGGAGGTCACCGGGCGCGTGACGGCGAAAATCTTTGTTGAATCGTCCGCCGTGGACACCGACCTCTCGATCCGCCTGTGCGATGTCTATCCCAACGGCAAGAGCTACCTGATCGCCGAGGGCATGGCGCGGGCACGCTACCGCAAGTCGCTGGAGAAGACCGACCTGCTGACGCCCGGGAAGGTCGAGGAAGTGACCGTCGACTGCTGGTCCACCAGTATCGTGTTCAACAAAGGCCACCGCATCCGCGCGACCGTGACCTCCAGCAACTACCCGCGCTTCGATCTCAACCCCGGCACCGGCCAGCCGTGGAGCGACGCCGGCGTGAAGGTCAAGCAGACCAACCGCATCCACTGCGAAGGCGCCCATGCCTCGTGCTTGATCCTGCCCGTCGTCGCCCCAAAGCTCGCCCTCGCCGCGCGGTAGCAGGAAGGGGCGAGGGACGGGGGTCGGGGGAAGAGGGGCGGGGGACGCATGCCCCGCAGCGGAAGATTTCAACGCAAAGGCGCGCAGGAAAGCCGGAAGACGCAAAGGCAGCAGCCCGTAAGGCGTCGGAAGGATATTCACCGCTAATTACCCAGGCTCGCGAATTTCCGGAGGGGCGGCGCAGCCGAAGTTCCAGACCTTGGAAACGATTGCGGCGCGCAACGTGCGGCGATTGGGCGATATGTCGCATGTGACCTATGGGACGTATGGCGCTGTTGCGAGCTGCCGCAGAGCTTTGTTCCCAGGAGCTCTCGGCTGCTTCAGCTGAACGCTTGAACCTTTGACACGACCAACTCCACGGCCTGCGTCTCGCGAGCGCGCCCGACCCACATATCTTCCCAGGCAGGTCGCCCCTGAAAGCGCTCGCCGGTCGCACGTTGTACGCTAACCCAACCGTCCTTGCCGTCCCAGACTATCCGTAGCGGCGGCGTGTGCACTACGCTCACCCACCAGCTGCCGAAACAGGCTGGGTCGTAGGCCGAGTCAGCAACCGTGAAACCGTGGCCGTGGAGCAGCTCACAGGTGAGTTCAAAATCCACTTTGGTCATGGTCTCTCGTTCCTCCCACCGGTCGGGGCCCGGGCTTGTTATTGTGGTAGAAGCTGGGTCGCCGCTGCGGCGTCGGTGTTCGAGTACACAAGGCTCTCCATGCCCGGAATGTGGCAGGACGTGCCGGTGCCCGCGCCGTAGTTTTTCGGTTTTTCCTGGGGCTCAAGTCGCGGCCGCGTGCCGCCGCTGGCGATCTGCTGCAGGATCTCCCGTGCGGCTGCTGTGTTCGATGCCGCAAGGGCTTCCATCGCGAGCCGTCGGACCACGACGTCGGCATCCTCCACGGCTTGCCGCAGAACACTGAGAGCAGCGACTTGGGGAGTCTTTTTGAGGCGGTAGAGGACGATACGTCGGTTCTCTGGAAACGGTTCGCTGTAGGCGGTCTCGGCTAGCAGTCTCATCCATCCGGCAAGGTCTTGATCGGTCTTTCCGTTCTGGCGCATGGAGTATTGGGTGAAGATGATTCTGGCGGCGCCGCTGCGCTCAAGCCGGTCCTTGGATGTGGCCGCGGCGCGAAAGGCGCTGTCCAACTCCTGGCGTGGCGCGCGGACGAGGAAGTCATAGGCTTCGTCTTGTTCCCGGTACCGCGCGTCCCAACGCGTGGGAAGGCACCCCATGAGACGAAAGAGCGCCGCGTACATGCACGGTACGTCATCGAAGGACTCACGGATGAGTTTGCCTTTGAGGTTGTGCTCTTGTTCAAATGGTACGACTTCGCCTTTGGCCCAGTTCTCTCTGGCCTTCAGTTGTGCGTTCTTTATGGCTTCGACAAAGGGCTTGGGTAAGAAGGGCTGCAGGATGGCTCTGGCCTCTGTGGCAACGACCGCGCGGCGTTTGCCTGCTTCGATCTCGTCCAAGGGCTCCCGAACACCCTTCTTGGCGAGCCAATTGATCAACCACTCTCGGGCATCGGGCGTCAACGGTGCATCACCATACCGAACATGGATGCCAAGGATGCGCATGGTCGCAAATCCATGCCACCGGATAGCCTTACCGTGTTGCATCGAGGTGAGCGCGAGACGCTTCTTGTCCTTGTGCCAGTCGATGCCCGGCGCGCCATCGCACATGCAAGTCCCCTCCAGGGAGTTACTCGTCGTTATCGCCAGGAACCGCATATGCCCGGCCACAGCAGCGACCTCCACCGGGTTGGTCACGACAAAGAGGATGTTGGTCTTGTCCTCCGGTCCGCAACAATCAAAGCCATCACCCCGGACGACGATACGATCAGCCGTGGCTATAGCAGGCCCGAACGGTTCATCGTAGCGGACCGGGACATGATAGGTGAGCGCGCGCAAACCATCCTCCCACTTGAAGACAGCAATGACGACAACGCCCATGACGGCGCATACAACCATCGACCAGCGCAGCCACCGGCGTTTGCGCTGACAGGGATCGGTCAGCATATTTCCCTGCCCATTGTTTTCGTCATGTGAGTCATCGCTCTTGGCTGCTAATGCCTGCGCGCCATAGTTTGTCCACCTGTGGAGCTTCTCCCGTTGTGAGGAAATACTCCGCCTCCGAGCCTATAAAAACCTGCGTATGGTCCATATCACGATCACTTTTATCGTCATGTATGAACCCATTGCCCGCGAATCCTATGGTGGGGCGGGAGACCAGACGATGCCCGGCGGCATCGAGAAAGCAGCCTCCCTCGCGCACAGCCTTGAAATCCAGTTTCGTCGAGGTAAGGACAACCCCGTCCGCTGGGAATCGCACAATAATATCCCCGTGATCCCTGCGGCATGGAGGATGACCAGGCACACCCCAAACAATAACCGCCCACCCGTGAAAGCCCTTTGGAAACTCATATGTCTCGGATCGGCGGAGCAGTGCGAAATGGGTGCAACCGACCAGCAGTAAACAGAGAGGAAGGCTAAACGCTGTTTTCATGCTATTGCCGCACAGTGCCCTTGAGCGCGCGGCAAGCTAGGTTTCTGCAACCTTGGTTTTCTCATCTCGGCGGCAGCATAAGAATGCCGCTCCCGCATAACAAGCGGCAAAACGGCGAGCTTGGAACGCGCTGCGGCGGTCTGGTCTTTTTTGTGGCCGGGTGCGGTTGTCTTGCTGCGGTGCGCTGCCTGTCTTGCGTATTGAGCAGCTTTCTGACGGCGTGCTCAAAGGGCGTTAAGAAGGTCCTCGCGGGTCACACCCTTATGCTCGGCCACGGAGCGCAAGATGGCGTTGAGCGTGCCGATCCGCAGGCTGGAATGGGCCGGCACGGCGATGCGGTGTGGCGACGGGTCAGCTGTCTGGAGGATGATATGGCTGCCGACTTGGTGGATGCGTTGATAGCCCCAGGCGCGACAAAGCGTGCGCGCCAGATCGGCACCGCTCAGATCGCGCGGGATTTTCATGCGGAGGCCAACACTTCGTCGCGGACCAGATGCAGGCGGAGCGCCAAGGTTTGCGGGCGATCGAAGAAATACGCGGCGGTGGCTTCCTTGACGTTGCGGCGGAGCTCGTCCCACGTATCGGCTTGGGTAAAGATGCCCTCGCTCAGGCATTCGGCCACATACCCGCCATCCCCCTCCTGCGTGACTTCAAAAACCAATTCATTCATAAGGCACCGCTTGTTTTACATGGCAGAATCTAGCATAGATGCCGACGCTTGTCACCGCACCTGCGCTGCTTCCTCCGGCTGACTTCTGTTCTCTGCCTTCTGACCGCTGTCCTCTGATCTCACTCCGCTCTTACCACAGGCTTGGAAAACGCCCGCCTCGGGTTAGAGTACGCGGCGCGCGGGCGGTCCGCGCAAGCAAAGGTGGATTCCATGATGAAGCGCACATTGTTTTTGATCGCGTTGCTGGCCCTTTCTTTGGTGGGGCGGGCGGGCATGCTGGACGAGGCGGCGCTGAAGGCGGCGCTGGCGCAGGTGAACGCGCAGGCCTACCCGGATGCCGACCGGGTGCTGGTGGACGAAGTGGCCCAGGTGACCTACGCGGCGGACGGCTCGTCGACGGCGCGCATGGACGTCTGCGTGAAGACGCTGACCGAAAAGGGCCGGCGCAGCCAGGCGACGCTGAGCACGGGCTTCGACACGCATTATGGGACGGGCTGCTTCACCCGCGTATCGGTGCTCAAGCCGGACGGCCGCGAGTTGGCGGTGGACGTGGCGGCGCAGAGCCGGGTGATGACCGATCAGGGCATGATGGGCATGAACATCTATGATCCGGCGGCAAAAGTTTTGCAGGTGAGCATCCCGGACCTTGAGGTGGGCGATGCGGTCCGCTACGAACTGGAGCAGCGGAGCTTCAAGAGCCCGATCCCGAACGCGTGGAGCGACCTGACGCTGTGCGAGGACGCGATGCCGATCCGGCGGCTGGTCTACGAGGTGCTCGGCCCGACGAACCGGCCGCTGCGCGCGGCGCTGGTCAAGGATGCGCAGGGCGCGACGGTGACGCACACCAGCGGCGTGACCAACGCGCTGGCGTTCAACCGCTGGGAGGCGCGCGCGGTGCCGCGCATGTTCCCGGAGCCGGAGATGCCGTCGGGGGAGCGCGTGCTGCAGCGGGTGCTCGTGAGCACCCTCGGAAGCTGGGCGGAGATCTCGCGCTGGTACTGGGACGCGTGCCAGCCGCACCTGGCGTGCACGACGCCGGAGATGACGAACATGGTGCAGCGGCTGACCGCCGGCGTCGCGGACCGCGAGGCGCGGCTGCGCGCGATCTTCCGGTTCGTCTCCCAGGAAATTCGCTACATGGGGATCACCACCGAGACCACGTCGCCGGGCTTCGAGCCGCACAACGTGGACATGACCTTCAGCAACCGCTACGGCGTCTGCCGCGACAAGGCCGTGCTGCTCGTCGCGCTGCTGCGCATCGGCGGCTTCGACGCCTATCCCGTGCTGATCAACGTCGGCCCGCTCAAGGACGAGGAGGCGCCGCAGATCTCGTTCAACCACGCCATCACCGGCCTGCGCGAGCCCGACGGCACGTGGCGGCTGATGGACTCGACCGACGAGCACACCAAGGACCTGTTCCCGGCCTACCTGGGCCATTGCAGCTTTCTGGGCGCGACGCCGGAGGGCGAGCCGCTGCGCACCTCGCCGGTGGCGCCGGCGGAGGCGAATCTCGTGCGCGTGGAGACCACCGGCGCGTTCGATGCCGCCGGCACGCTCACCGGGCGGACGTGGCTGCGCTTTGATGGCGTCAACGACAATATGTATCGCGGCCATTTCGCCCGGCTGAAGCCCGAGGATCAGCGCCGTTTCTTCGCGACGCTGCTCAAGCGCGCGTTGCCCGGCGCGACGATGACCGGCTATGAGCTGCAGCCCGCCAAGATCATGGACACGACGCAGCCGCTCGTCGCGCGCCTGGATTTCTGCGCGCCGGACGCCGTGGTGCGCGGCTCGGGCCTGCTGCTGCCGCTGGTGCCGAAGTTTGGCGCGAGCCTGGGCGCGGTCCACATGGTCCTGGCACAGACCGGCCTCGACAAGCGGCGCTTCCCGCTGACGCTCTTTGCCACCTGTGGCCTGCGCGAGGAAGCGCGGATCGATGCCGCCGCGCTCGGCGGCACCGTGCTGGCCCCGCAGACACCGCCGGTACAGAGCGCCGACTTCTCCTGGCAACGGCACGCGTCGGGCTCCAACGGCGTGCTGCAGGTGGGCAGCGAGTGGCTGATCAAGACGGTCGAGCTCTCGCCCGCGAGCTATCTCGCCTTCAAGGACGGGCTCAAGCGCATCGAGGCCACCCAGCGTCTGCCGGTGTTCGTGAAGGAGCCCGCGCCTGCCGCCAAGGCGCCGGCCGCCGTGGTGCCCGGCGTTGCGCCGGAGGCCTCGGCCGACAGCCGCGTGCTCGAGGAAAACGTGACGGTGGAGGTGAGCGACGCGCACGCATGGACGCTGACGCGGACGGTGACCAAGCGCATCCTGACCTATGCGGGCAAGAAGGCGAACGCGGAGGTCCGCATCCCTTACAATCCCGCGTGGGAGTCGGCGGAGCTGGTGGAAGCCGTCGTGACGATGCCCGATGGCGCGGTGCGCAACGTGGTGGCGGAGGAGATCAACGACATGGACGCCGACTGGGTCGCCAGCGCGCCGCGCTATCCCGCCGGCCGCGTCCGCGTCGTCAGCCTGCCCGGCGTCGAGGTCGGCGCGACGCTGCGCTACACGGTCCGTCGCAGCTGCAAGGACCGCCCGTTCTTCGCCCTGATGGAATCTTTCCAGGGCTTTGACCCGGTGTACCGCAAGACGCTGACCGTCCGCGTGCCGCGCTCGCTGGATCTGCGCGTTTCCGCCAACGCGGCGGGCCTCACCTCAGAGCCGCGCCTCCGCGAGGACGACTTCGTCGTGCTCGCGTGGAGCGCGACCAACCAGCCCGCGCTGCGGCGCGAGGACAGCCTGCCGCCGACGTGGAGCCTGGCGCCGACCGTCACGCTCTCGGCCGGCGACTGGAAGAGCTACAGCCGCGCGGTGGGCACCGCGCTCGCCAAGCCGGCGGTCGGCGGCACCGTCGCCGCGACCGCGCAGAAACTGAAAGCCGCCAGCTCCAACGATCTCGACTGCGTCCGTGCGATCCGCGACTTCATGGCGCGCCAGATCCGCGCCGCCGGGCCGGCGCTGCCGGAGCTGCCGCTCGCCGTGGTTTCGCCGGCGGAGGTGACGCTGAAGGATGGCTACGGCCACGGCGCCGACCGCGCCGCGCTGCTCCACGCGCTGCTGACCGCCGCCGGCTTCGCGCCGGAATATGTGCTCGCCTCGTCGCTGGCGCGCGTGCCGGAGGTGGCCGCGGCGCCGCTGGAGACACCGCAGCCGTTCGCGTTCCCCGACGTGCTCGTGCGCGTCCGCGCCGGGCGCGAGGAACTGTTGCTGGGCGACACCGACCAATACGCCGCACTGGGCGCGACGCCGCACGATGGCCAGCCGGGCCTCGACCTGGCTCGTGGCAAGGTCATCACGCTCCACGCGGCGGCGGGCCACGCCGAGCGTGTCGCGGTGTTCTTCGGCGTGCATCCCGCCGCCGATGGCTCCGCGCTGGTCACCGTGACGAATCTTTACTACGGCATGGCGCAGGCGGCTTTCCGGCGCGCGACCGACGAGTTCACCGCGGAAGAGCGGCGCCGCCACTTCCAGGCGCTGGTCAGCGACCTCTCGCAGAACGCGACGCCGGTCGGCGGCTATGTGACGCGGACGGATGTTCATCCGGCGCAGGAGTTCTACACGGTGCGCGCGGCGCATTTCGCGCCACCGCAAAACGGGCTACAGACCTGCTTCCTGCCCGTCGTCGGCGCGAACCTGTCTGCGGACAAGCTCAGCCTGCCCGGCGTGCGCGCCGACAACCGCTCCGCCCCGCTGCTGTGGGATCGTTTTGTGCGCGCGGAGATCCGCACCACGGTGTTCCCGGCGCCGGAATTTTCGCGCGCTCGGCTGGTGCCGCCGGGCCTGCGCTGGCGCGCGCCCGCCGGCGGCGGCCGCGTGGATTGCACGACGCACATGGAAAACGGGGCGCTGGTGATTGACCGGAAGTGGGAGCTGGTGCCGGCTGTCTTCGCTGCGCGCCGCTACGGCGAGCTGCTGGAGATCAACCGCCTCCTGACGCATCCCGAGCGTACGACCATCGTGTTCGGCGCCGCCCCGCCCTGACCGGCGGAGGAGTGCCTTGCGCTTTGGACGACCGCTTGCCATAGTCGCCGCCCGGATATGAAACAATCACCGCCATGGCGTGCGAAGCTCGAGCTGGCCCTCTGCAAGCTGGGACTGCTCGTCGTTCCGCCGTTGCCGCGCCGCGCCGTCGTCATGCTGGCCCATGCCATCGCCGCCGTGGGCTGGCTGGTCGCCCGCCGCGAGCGCCGCGTCGGGCAGGCGAACCTCGACCTGGCGTTCGGCGCCACGCTCACGCCGGCGGCCAAGCGCGCCATCCTGCGCGAGTCGTTCTACACCTTCGCGCTGCTCATGCTGGACGTCTTCTGGTTCTCGAAGCACATCCGCGAGCGTGTCGAGCGCTGGGTCGAGTTCGATGTCTCGATGGAGCCGCTCTGGCAGCACCGGGCCACGGTGGGCGTCACGGCGCACATGGGCAACTGGGAATTGCTGGGGCAGTCGGTGCTCCTGCGCGGCTATCCGCTGGCGAGCGTGGTCATGCCGCTGGCGAACCCGGCCGTGGATGAACTCTTCCGGCAGGTCCGCGCGGATAACGGCCAGCAGGTCGTCCCGCGGCAGGGCGCGGTGCGGCACCTGCTGCGCGCGCTGCGGTCCGGCCACAAGATCGCGCTGCTGCTCGACCAGAACACGCTGCCGCAGGAAGGCGGACAGTTCGTCCCGTTCTTCGGCGTGCCCGTGCCGGTTTCCGCCGCCGGCTCGGTGCTGGGCTTGAAGACCGGCGCGCTGTTCTTCTTCGGCTTCTGCCTGCCGCAGCCGGACGGTCACTATCGCATGCTTTCCTCGGGCAGCTTCACGCCCGATCCGCTGACGCCGGGCTGCGATGAGGCCGCCGCCGTCGCCGCGCTCACCCTGCGCACGGCCGCGATGATCGAGCAGGTGGTGCGCGAGCATCCCGGCCAGTGGCTCTGGACCTACAAGCGCTGGAAATTCATCGCGCCCGGCGCCGACCCCGCCCTTTATCCCTATTACGCCAAGCCGACGCCCGCTGCGGCCAAACCGGACGCATCCTCCGCCAAAACCAGCGATTGATAGCCCAGTTGGCGGGGCGAAAAAATAAACCTGTAGCGGCGACCTGTGGTCGCCGACGGCGGCCACAGGCCGCCGCTACAGCAGGCTCTCCACCTCGCGGCGACTGCTCAGCCAGCCCCGCGAACCGCGCGTCCACACAGCCAGTCCGAACGCGAAAGCTGAGCGAATGACTTTTGCGCCGCGCTTGCCGCTTGTGCCTTCTGGCGAGTTATGCGACAATTATTGTCTGTTTTGGAGGTCGGACATGGCGGATAAAATGCGGCCGCAACTCCTGGTGGTTGATGACGATGCCAGCGTGCTGGATATCCTCAAGCGGTATCTGGAAAAGAGCGCATTCGAGGTGCTGTCCGCTCGCGGCGGTGCTGCAGCCATCGCCTTGATGCAGACCCACGGGGCCACCATCGACCTGGTGGTCCTCGATATGACCATGCCGGACATGGATGGCGAGATGACGTTTGGGGAACTGCACGGTCTGCAGCCGGATGTGCATTTTCTGATTTACACCGGCGGCTGCGATAACGCCGCGCTGGCACGCCTGCTCGCCACCGGATTTTGCTCTCATCTCATCAAGCCCACCACGCTGTGGATGCTGGAGCGCACGATTCTGTATCTGTTGTCCCGCCACCCGCGCCTGCTGCCTACCGAAGCCGCGCCCTTGCCGGCCACCGCGCCTGCCGCAACAGTGTTGCTGCCGTAATCCCGCCGCTGAACGCGCCCGGTTTTGGAAATGCGGCCGCACATCGCTTGAGGTCCGCCAGCCCGCCCTGGTTTTTTCAGGAGGCCTTCCACATTGGAAATGACGACCGGGCTTTTCCACGGTTGGGAAACATGCTATGGCTCCTGCATGAAAGCAAAATTTCTGGGCGTATTTCTGGCGGGCGCGGCGCTGGCGGCGGGCGCGGCGGAGGAGGGGGGCCTGCTCGCGCCGGGCGCGCAGGTCGAGCAGCTCGCGGGCGGTTTCAAGTTCACCGAGGGGCCGGCGAGCGATGTGGCGGGCAACGTCTTTTTCACCGACCAGCCCAACGACCGCATTTTGAAATGGGACCTGGAGGGCAAGCTCAGCACGTTCCTCCAGCCGAGCGGCCGCGCGAACGGGCTGTGTTGCGACGCGCAGGGCCAGCTCTGGGCCTGCGCCGACGCGAGCAACGAGCTGTGGCGCATCGCGCCCGACGGCAAGGCGACGGTCGTCATCAAGGCGCACAACGGCAAGCTGCTCAATGGCCCGAACGATATCTGGATCCGGCCGGACGGCGGCCTCTATCTGACCGATCCGTTCTACAAGCGACCTTATTGGAGCCGCGGGCCCAAGGAGCAGGATGGCGAAAAAGTTTTCTATCTGCCGCCCGGCGGCACGAGCCTGGTCCTCGTCGCCAGCGACCTGCAGCAGCCCAACGGCATCATCGGCACACCGGACGGCAAGACGCTCTACGTGGCCGATATCCGCGCCAAGCAGACGTTCGCCTATGACATTGCGCCGGACGGCCAGCTCGCCAACAAACGGCTGTTCTGCCGCCTGGGCTCCGACGGCATGACGATCGACGCTGCGGGCAACGTCTACCTGACCGGCAAGGGCGTGACGGTGTTCGACAAGACAGGGAAACAGATCGCACAGATCCCGGTGCCGGAGCCGTGGACGGCGAACGTGTGCTTCGGCGGCAAGGACCGGCACACGCTGTTCATCACGGCGAGCACGAAGCTCTATGCCGTCCGCCTGCGCACCGCCGGCGTCGGCAGCCAATAAGAGGTATGCCATGCCAACCACCCGCCGCGATTTTCTGAAGCTCGCTGCGCTGGGCGCGACCGGCCTGCCCCTGCTGGGGAAAAGCGCGGCGCCGGCCAAGCGGCCCAACCTGTTGCTGCTGATCACCGACCAGCAGACCGCGGACGCGCTCAGCTGTGCGGGCAATCCGCACGTGAAGACGCCGCACCTCGACCGGCTGGCGGCGCGCGGGGTGCGGTTCGCGAAGTCCTACTGCACCTATCCGCTGTGCTGCCCGTCGCGCGCCAGCCTGTTCGCCTCGCGCATGCCTCACGAACTGGGCATCTATGGCAACTTCGATGCGGAACTGGCAGACAAGGGCGTGCCGACGATGGGCGAATTGTTCAGCGCGGCGGGTTACGAAACGGCCTACGCCGGCAAGTGGCATCTGGAGGTGGCGTTCCCGGCGTTCAAGAACAAGAAGCTGCCGGGCTTCGCGGTGTTGCCGCTCGCGGGTGAGGATCCGCATGCCGTCGACAAGTCAGAGAAGGGCAAGGGCCTGACGGTGGATTCCAATACAGCCGACGCGGCAATCAAGTTTTTGAAACAGCCGCACGCGCAGCCGTTCCTGCTGGTCGCCTCGATCCTGAACCCACACGACATCTGCGAGTACACAAAGTGCTCCGCGCTGACGAAGCTGCTGCCGGACGATCCGGCGACGCTGCCGCCCGCGCGGCCGAACTTGCACGCGGTGGAGAAGCTGCCCTCGGGCTGGGAGCAGTTCGCGCGGGTGTATCACGGGTGGACGGATCGCCAGTGGCGCGAATATATCTACGTCTATTACCGGCTGGTGGAAATCGCCGATGCCGAGGTGGGCCGCGTGCTGGCGGCGTTGGAGCAGGCCGGCTTGCAGGACAACACGGTCGTGGTCTTCACCGCCGACCACGGCGAAATGATGGGTTCGCACCAGATGGTGCACAAGCAGAAGCTCTATGACGAGGCTGCCGCCGTGCCGCTGATCGTCGCGCCGCCGGGCGCGAAGCCCGCGGTAGATACGCAGCATCTGGCCAGCGGGCTCGATATCATGCCGACGTTGCTCGACTATGCGGGCCTCGCCGCGCCGACTTCGCTCGAAGGCATGAGTTTGCGCCCTCTGGTGGAAGGGAAGGCGACAGCGTGGCGCGAGTTCGTGGCCGCAGAATGTTCCACCGGCGGCGATGCGCGCATGATCCGCACGGCGCGGCACAAATACATCGCCTTCGCGCGCGGTGAAAACCGCGAGCTGTTTTTCGATATGGAAAAAGATCCCGGCGAGACGAAGAATCTCGTCGCCGAGAGCGCGCTGGCGGTGGAAGTGGCGCGGCATCGCGACTTGCTGAAGCAGTGGCTGCAGGACACCCAGGATAATTTCGGCAAGGAAGCGCCGCCGCTGAAGAGCAAGAAAGACAAAGCGAACGCCACGGGTCGAGGCGGAAAGAACAAAGCAGCGAAAGGGAAGTGAACCATGCAGCCTTTTGTCACCATGCTCGTCAGCGGCGCCTGCCTGGGTTTGATGTGTAGCGCGACAGGTTGGGCCGCGGACATGGCCACAACGCGGCCCCTCGACGCTGCTGGTTCGACTGCGCTCACCACAGGTCGGGGCAGGCCCAACATCCTCTTCATCGTTGGTGACGACATGGGCTATGCCGATGTGGGCTTCCACGGGTGCAAGGATATCCCAACGCCGCATCTCGATGCGCTGGCGGCGTCGGGCGTGCGGTTCACCAGCGGCTACGTCACCGGGCCCTATTGCTCGCCGACACGCGCGGGGCTGATGACCGGGCGCTATCAGCAGCGGTTCGGCCACGAGTTCAACCCTGCGGGTACACACGGCCTGCCGCTGACCGAGACCACCATCGCCGACCGGCTCAAGGCCGCGGGCTACGTCACCGGCCTCGTCGGCAAGTGGCACCTCGGTTCGGAGACGGCGCTACATCCACAGAAGCGCGGCTTCGATGAGTTCTTCGGCTTCCTCGGCGGCGCGCATAGCTACTTCGACGCCGCCGGCATCCTGCGCGGCACGGAGCAGGTCAAGGAGCTGGATTACACGACCGACGCTTTTGGCCGCGAGGCGGCGGCCTTCATTGAGCGCCACACCTCGACAGGCTCGGCGCAGGCAAGCCAGCCGTGGTTCCTCTACCTAGCGTTCAACGCGGTCCACACGCCGATGCACGCCACCGATAAGCGGCTCGCGAAGTTCAGCGGCATTGCCGATCCGCAGCGCCGCGCCTACGCCGCGATGATGTTTGCGATGGACGAGAATATCGGCAGCGTCCTGAAGAAACTCGCCGCCACCGGGCAGGACAAGAACACGTTCATCGTCTTCATCAGCGACAACGGCGGGCCGACGATGCCGGGCGTCACGGTCAACGCCTCGCGCAACGCTCCGCTGCGCGGCTCCAAGCGCACGACGCTGGAGGGCGGTATCCGCGTGCCGTTTGTGCTCGCGTGGCCCGGGCAGGTGAAACCCGGCGTCTTCGAGCAGCCGGCGATCCAACTCGACCTGACCGCGACGGCGCTTACATTGGCCGGGGCGAAAACCGATAACCTTGACGGTGTGAACCTGCTGCCCTATCTCGCGGGCGAAAAAACCGGCGCGCCGCACGAGGCGCTCTACTGGCGCTTCGGCGAGCAGATGGCGCTGCGTGTCGGCGACTTCAAGCTGGTCCGCTACGACAGCAACGCCGATACGCGCACCGGCCACAAAGGGCAGCCGGTGACCGCCGCGAAGCTCTACAACCTTGCCGCCGACATCGGCGAAGCCAAGGACCTCGCCGCCGCGCAGCCCAATAGGGTCAAGGAATTACAGGCGCAGTGGGATGGTTGGAATGCCACGCTGGTCAAGCCGCTGTGGGGTGGGGGCAAGGCTGACAGCGACGGCCACGAACCCGGAGTTCCGCAAAAGAAGAAGCGCAAGAAAGTGAATCCATGAACAAAACAATCCAGGCCACGCTCGGCGCCGTTTTGCTGTCCGTAGGGATCGCGGTCGGAGCCCCGGCAGGCAAGCCGAATATCGTTTTCATCTTCTCCGACGATCATTCGATCCAGACGATCGGCGCGTATAACTCGCGGCTCTCGGAGTTCTGCCGGCAACAGCAGGTGACGCCGAACATTGACCGGCTTGCGGCGGCGGGCGCGCTGTTCCCGAATAGTTTTTGTGGCAACTCGCTGTGCTCGCCGAGCCGCGCCTCGGTGCTGACGGGACTGCACAGCGGTTCCAATGGCGTGACCAACCTTGGCCAACCGGTGCGGCAGGGCGCATGGATGTATCCGGCGGCGGTGCGCGCGGCCGGCTATCAGACGGCCGCGTTCGGCAAATGGCATCTCGGCGATACGCCGGCCAACACCGATTACTGGCGGCTGTTCCCGGGGCAGGGCAATTATTGGAATCCCTCCGTCATCGGGCCGAACGGCGAGGAGAAGCTCACCGGCTACGCCACCGACCTGCTCACCGATTTGAGCCTCGGCTGGCTCAAGCAGCGCGACAAAAACAAGCCGTTCATGCTGCTGCTGCACCACAAGGCTCCGCACCGCCCGTGGGAGCCGCCGACCCGCTACTACAACTGGCTCTCCAGCGTGACGATCCCCGAGCCGCCGACGCTGTTTGATGATCACGCCGGGCGCGGGACGCCCGCGCATACGCAGAAGATGGAAATCGGTCGCGACATGGTGCTTTCCAGCGACCTCAAGGTGCGTCAGGCCGGCAAGGGTGAGCAGTCCGCCGAGTTCGACGCCAGCTACGGCGCGCGCAACACGGCGTTCGAGAAAGCGCATCTGGAAGGTCAGGCGCTGACGCGGTGGAAATATCAGGAGTACATGAAGGACTATCTCCGCTGCATCAAGGCCGTGGACGACAGTGTTGGCCGCGTGTGCGACTACCTCAAGGCCGAAGGGCTGGAGGAGAACACCATCGTCATCTATGCCGCCGACCAAGGTTTTTATAACGGCGAGCACGGGTGGTTCGACAAGCGGTGGATCTACGAAGAGTCCATCCACATGCCGCTGATCGTCAAGTGGCCCGGCGTGGTCAAGCCGGGCAGCCGGCCGACGCCGCTCGTGCAGAACATCGACTACGCGCCGACGTTCGTCGAGATGGCTGGCGGCAAGGTGCCCGAGGGCCTGCACGGCCGCTCGCTCGTGCCGCTGCTGCGCGGCGAAACACCGGCCGACTGGCGCAAGAGCATTTACTATCACTACTACGATCCCGGCCACGGCGTGACGAAACATTACGGCGTACGCACCGAGCGCTTCACGCTGGCGAATTTCTACCCGGTCAAGGAGTGGGAACTCTACGATCTCGAAAAGAATCCTCAGCAGATGCGCAGCGTTCACGGCGATCCGGCGTATGCGACGACAGTGACTGAACTGACCGCCGAGCTGGAGCGCTTGCGTAAGCAGTTTGAGGCCGGCTTTGATCCGCAGGCGCCGGCCGCGCCACCGCAGCGCAAAGGGAAGAAGAACAAGAAGTGAAAGCAGTCGGCTGTATTTTCCAAGGCTTGGAAAAAACGTTAGGTAAAGTTCCAAGGTTTGGATAGATTCACCTCGCAAATTCCAAGGATTGGAAAATATGAAAAAATTGATCTGTATGCTTGCCGGCGGGTTGCTCGCTGCGGGTGCAACGGCTTGGGCCGACACCGGAATCCTCGTCGAGGCGGAAGCTTTTGCCGATAAGGGCGGCTGGTCGGTGGACCAGCAGTTCGTGGAGCAGATGGGTTCGCCCTATCTGCTCGCCCATGGACTTGGCCAGCCGGTGAAGAACGCCTCCACCAGCCTCGCCATCGCGCAGGCCGGTTCCTACCGGGTATGGGTGCGCACCAAGAACTGGGTGCCCGGAGACTGGGCTGCGCCCGGACGTTTCAAGGTGCTTATCAATGGCAACGCACTGGCGCCGGAGTTCGGCACGCTGACGGGCTGGCAGTGGCAGGATGGCGGCACGGTGGCGCTGCCGGCAGGCGCAACACGCCTTGAGCTGGAAGACCTGACCGGCTTCGATGGACGCTGTGACGCGCTTTATCTGACCACCGATGCGGCCGAGCGACCGCCGGACGACCTGAAAAAAATGCGCGCGTGGCGCGACCGGTTGTCCGGTCTTCCCGCCATGCCGCCCTCCGCCGGCAAGTTCGATGTCGTTGTGGTCGGCGGCGGTATCTCCGGCTGCGCCGCAGCGCTGGCCGCCGCGGAGCAGGGCCTTGCCGTGGCGCTCGTCCACGACCGTCCCGTCCTGGGCGGCAATGCCAGCGGCGAGGTGCGCGTCCACACCATCGGCATCACCGGCTACGCGGGCCGGCTGCTCAAAGGCATCAACTCCGAGCACTGGCCGAACGGCTCGGAGCGGGCGCTGGCGGATGATCAGAAGCGCCATGCGACGATGAACGCGGCGACCAACATCCAGCAATTCCTCGGCTGGCGCGCGTACGGTGTGGCGACGAATGGCAACCGGATCACGCACGTGCATGCGCGGCACATCGAAACCGGCGAGGCCCGCTCGTTCGCCGCGCCGGCCTTCATCGATGGCACGGGCGATGGTTGGATCGGCTACTGGGCGGGAGCCGAGCACCGCTACGGTCGCGAACCGCGCGCCGAATTCGACGAGGGCTGGGATCAACACGGCGACCTGTGGTCGCCCACCAACGCCGACAACCGCGTCATGGGCACCTCGCTGCTGTGGAACTCGGTGGCCGCCGCGACACCGCAACCGTTCCCGGCTGTGCCGTGGGCCAAGGCGGTCGCCAAGACCAACTCGGCGACGAAGGGCGAGTGGTTCTGGGAGTATTCGCGCAACGATCTCGACCAGATCGCCGACGCCGAGGAAATTCGCGACCACGTGCTGCGGGCCATCTATGGCTCGTTCGCCAACGCCAAGCAAAATCCGAAGCAGGTCTTCCACAAGCTCCGTTTTGTCGGCTACATCAGCGGCAAGCGCGAATCCCGCAGGCTGATGGGCGACTATATCTATACGTTCAAGGACATGACCGAGGGCCGGACCTTTGCCGACGCGGTCGTCACCGAGACGCGCGAGGTGGACGTGCATTATCAGAAGAACTACAAAGACCCCAAGGTGCCGCAGGACTTCCTCTCCACGGCGCTCTTCAAGAAAGTGCCGCGCTACTACATCCCGTTCCGCAGCCTGTACTCGAAGAATGTCGCCAACCTGATGATGGCCGGGCGCAACTTCAGCTGCTCCCACATCGGGCTGGGCGGCCCGCGCGTCATGAACACCTGCGGCCAGATGGGCGCGGCCACCGGCTACGCGGCGGCGCTGATGAAGAAACACAACACCACGCCGCGCGGCGTCTGTCAGGAGCATCTCGATGAGCTCCTCAAGCTGGTGCGCCCGGCCGTGGAGGAGACGGTGGCCGAAAGCGCCAAAGGGAAAAAGCGCAGCCCCCAACTGCTCGTGCATGGGCCGGGCGATGAGCTGCAGCGTGTCCGGCAGCAGTACGACCTGGTTTCGGTCCCGCCGGCGGTGCGCGAGGCCACCTGCCTGATTCCGCCGCGCGGCAGCGCCGTCAAACCTGGGGTGGGCTACCGGTTCACCGTCAACACGCCGGTGGAGGTTTGGATCGCCGTCCACCAGCGCGGCAAGCCCGCGCTGCCCGCCGAGTGGCAGAAGACCAGGGACACGCTCCTGTGGGGCGAAGACGGCGTGGACGTGCTCTATCACCGCAGCTTCCCCGCCGGTGCCGTCACCATTCCCGGACATTCCGGCAAGGTGGGCGGCAGTTACGGCTTCCCGCACCTGACCTTTGTCCGCCCCTCGGGGGCTGTGCCCTCGGCGGATTTCCAAATCACCAATCCGCTTTGCGACGAATAGGGAGCGGCCAGATTCCTACAATTCGGCAGGCCCCGCCGCGTTATACGCTTGTGACGTAATGGCCGGCGGGGAGAGTTGATTGCGCTCCGGTGCCGGCCCAGCAAAGTGCAATCAAGCTGCAAAGGAAGAGTGCGATGAAGAAACTGACCCTGCTCGTGATGGGCGTGTGTCTGGCGGGCCTGCTGACGCCGGCAGCGTTGGCGAAGGGCAAGAAGGGCGCGGCTCCGGCCACCGCCCCGTCCGATACCTACGCGAAGTACGACAAGAACTACAACGGCGCCCTCGATGCCGACGAAAAGGATGCCGTCCGCAAAGACCTCGACGCGGACAAGACTGGCCCCTTGAAGGCCTTCGACAAGGACAGCGACGGCAAGCTCAGCGACGAAGAGCTCGCCGCCATCCCGGCGACGAAGACCGTTGATGCGCCTGCGAAGAAGAAAAAGAAAAAAAAGGATCAGTAACGGATCCAGTGTGATACCGATCGGCGTCAGCGGGCTTTTGTCGCGCTGACGCCGGTTCGGTTTTTCAGGCAGATGGCCGGCTGGCTTGCCTCAGCTTGTTCGTGTAGGGAACCTTCGGAAAACGCACCATCAAAAAGGGTGGAACCCATGAGCCGCATACTCGCAGTGACAGTTGCTTTGGCTGCGCTCGTGCCAGCCGTATCGCTTCGCGCGGAGCCCGCCTCCAGACCCAACATCCTTTTCATCCTCGCCGATGACTTCGGCCTGGATGGCGTCAGTTGCTATGGCTCGGACCGCTTCAAGGGCAAGACGCCTAACCTCGACAAGCTTGCCGAGACGGGCGCGCGCTTCACGCACTGCTATGCGATGCCGCTGTGTGGGCCGTCGCGCTGCGTGATCAACACGGGCCGTTACACGTTCCGCAGCGGCGGCACATCGAACCAGAATGCCGGGCAGCCGTCGTTCAAGAACGAACCGTCGCTCGCGCGTACGCTCAAGCAGGCCGGCTATGCGACCGGCATGGCGGGCAAATGGCGGCAGATGGGCGACACGCCCGGCGACTGGGGCTTCGATGAATGGCTCACCGACCCGACCGCAGGCGGCTGGTATTGGAAGACGAGCTACACCAAGAACGGCCAGCTCGTCGAGGGCAAGCAGGACGTCTATTGCCCCGATGTCTGCTTCGACTTTGCCGCAGACTTCTTCAAGCGCCATCGCGAACAGCCGTTCTATTTCTACTATCCGACGCATCTGATCCACGGTCCGATCCTGAAGACGCCGGACAGCAAGGCCGGCACCACGGAGTATTACGAGGACAACGTCGCCTACCTCGACAAGGAAGTCGGCCGGCTCGTTGCGGAACTCGAAAAGCTCGGCCTGCTCGAGAAGACGTTGATCGTTTTCACCGGCGACAATGGCACCGCGCGCTTCGGCGCCGACCGCTCCACCCTCGGCGGGCGCAAGATCAATGGCATGAAGGGCTCGTTGCTCGAAGGCGGCAGCCGGGTGCCGCTGCTGGCGAGCTGGAAGGGCACGCTGCCCGCCGGGCGCGTGGCGAACGACCTCGTGGATTTCAGCGATTTCTTCGCCACGTTTGCCGAGGTGGCGGGCGCGAAAATGCCGGAAGGCGTGACGCTCGACAGCCGCAGCTTTGCGCCGCAACTGCGCGGCGAAAAAGGCACGCCGCGCGAGTGGGTCTACGTCCAGCTGGGCGCGAACTGGTATGTCCGCGAGCAGGGCTTCAAGCTCACCCAGGCCGGCGCCTTGTTCGACATGAGCGACGCGCCGTTTGTGGAAAAGCCGGTCGCCGCCGACACGAAGGACGAGGCTGCCATCGCCGCCCGCGCACGGCTGCAAGCCGTCCTCGACAAACTCGGCCCCAACGCCGGCCAGATCACAGGCGACAAACCCAAAGGCCGCAAGGCCGGCAAAAAGAAAAAGAACAGATGAAAGCAGCAGGAACTGATCTATGACCCTCCCTCAAGCCGCTCTGCTTGTCATGTTGGCCGGGACCCTGTTGTTTGGCGTCGGTCGCGCTGGCGCCGCGCCGGTTGTTTCCGCCGCCTTGACTCCGGAGGAATCGCATCAGGTGGCAGCTGCCCAGGCCGCCGTGCTGAAAACGCCCGGGATGCGGGCGGCCACGGCGCAGTTCAACGCCGCGCGCAAGGTCTATCAACTCGACCGCGCAAAGTTCCCCGCCGAGCGCAGCCACGCTGTCGCGGTGGCCTATCACAAGGCAACGAAGGACTACGAGGCGGCCAAGCGCCAGGCGCTGCTCGCGCAACACCCCGGGCTGGCGCCGCTGCTGGCGAAGGCAGACGCGGCCGCCAAGCGCAAGCCGAACGAGGGCGAAACCCTGGCCGACTCCGATGCGCCGAAGAACCCGGCTGTGCGCACGCTCAAGGATGAGCCGGGCCTGCCGCGCGTGCTGCTGATCGGCGATTCCATTTCCATCGGCTATACGTTGCAGGTGCGCGCGCTGCTCAAGGGCAAGGCCAATGTGCACCGTATCCCGATGAACGGCGGCGCCACCGAGGTCGGCCTTGCGCACATGAAGGCGTGGCTGGGTACCGGGAAATGGGCTGTGATCCATTTCAACTTCGGCCTGCACGATGCGAAGTTCGCCTCCGCGACGACCCAGCGCGCCTCGCGCGAGCAGTATGGCGAAAATCTCCGACAGCTCGTGGCGCAGATGAAGGGCACCGGCGCGAAGCTGGTCTTCGCCACCACCACGCCCGTGCCCATGGGCGGCAACCTCACGCCGACGCGCAAGTTCGACAGCATCCCCGCGCGCAACGAGGTGGCCCTGAAGGTCATGCAGGAGCAGGGTGTGGCGATTGACGACCTTTATACCGTGGTGCTGCCCGTGCAGGAGAAAGTCGGGCGCCCGAACGATGTGCACTTCCAGTCCGAGGGCTATGACCTCTTGGCGAAGGCGGTCGCCGCCAGCATCGCGGCTCAACTGCGCACCGAGCCCCTGAAATGAAGCGGCTGCTCACCCTGCTTTGCCTGGCCGCCGGGTTGCAGGCGGCGGCCGCGCCGCTGCTGGAGACGACCC
>CAIWHP010000076.1 GCA_903912445.1 uncultured Lentisphaerota bacterium | reverse complement strand
CAGGATTTGAAACAGACCGGTACAAATCTCTTGGTTCTCCGACGGGAGATCACACTACTACGCTCTATATCACAGATGACGACGATATTGCGATCGGAGGAAGGCAGGTTGGTTATGTGAACACGCCAAACGGCCTGATTACAGTTGGGGGCATCAATAACATCGGTTTTGCGGATGGGGGATCCTCTACTTATAGCTTTAATGGAACAGTTTATAAGCTGGCCGTTAATGCAATTCCCGAACCGGCGAGCGTGATGGTGATTGCTCTGGGCGGCCTAGTGATCGCCGGCTACCGCCGCTTCTTCGGACGTGCTTAAATTCCAACGATTTCCCCTTCAATGATCCGCTCCGGGTTTCCGGGGCGGATTTTTTGTAGCCGCGATCCATGATCGCGGTCTCCAGAAAGAAGAACCCACTCCGCCGTTCCGGCACCCGGGAGCAGCGGTTGGCTGTAGGGCCGTTTTGAAAAACCGCTCGCGGGGAGCGCGAGGTTTTGGTTGCGGCGGAAGCCGCGGTGCGTGAAAATGCGGATATGACATTCTGGTTTCACTTCAGGGCCAAGGTGCGATGGTCAATCTGTCTCTGGGCAATGGCCAGCCTTGGTGCTGGATGGGCGGTTCAGGCTCGGGCCGGTGCGGAAGCGGGACCGTTGCGGCCCGCGGGTGATTGGCCACCGGTCATCGGGGCCTGGTTCCTGGGCGATAAGGACATGGAGCCGGACGGCTTCAAACTCTTCCTGGATGCAGTCGCCGCCCACTCGCCCTACACCCTCCTCACCACCAGCCTGCGCATCTCCAAGGGGGAGATCGTGGAGCCACAGGTGCGGGAACAGTTACACAAGGCCATCCGTTACGCACATACTCTCGGCCTTCCAATCGCCTTGGATGTGGACTTGCGCCTCGCGCGCCGCGCCTTCCGCGCACGCTATCCCGATGAGCAGCAGGAAGAGTTGGTCCTGAAAATTTTGGACGGTCCAACAAACGGCGCGGCGAGCGCGACCTTCGTCGGCCGCGATCTGACCGACCACATGACTGGCAACACGATCCCCTATCAGTGCCTCACGACACGCCTGGTGCGCGCGTACGCCTTTGTGCAGGGCCATGAAGGGCTTGATCCCGCGACGGTGCAAGACATCACCGCCAGCGGACTGCGTGTGGTTGCCGACGGTCCCGCCAAACTCACGGTGTCCCTCCCGGCGGGCGCGGTTCCGGCCGGGCGCAGCGTGTGCCTTGTCGCGGCCCACACCTATTTGACGCCGGACGTGTTCGCGCCGCACCTGCTGGCCTTCCAGCGCGAGATCATCCGGCACTTTGCGGACCTGCCGCTGGCGGGCATCATGAAAGACGAGTGGGGCTTCCCTCCGGATCATTCCGGCAATCCCGCGCATGACCGCTACTGGTACTCGGAGCCTTTCGCGCAGGCCTACGCCCAGCGCACAGGCGGACGCGACCTGGTGCGCGACTGCCTGCTGATGTTTGCCGGCGAGCAGGGCCGGGAGCGCGAACGGCAGGCCGCGATCAACCGCTACGGCGCGCTGTGCCGCGAACGCAACGCGGCGATCGAGGACGACTGCTGCCGGGCCGGCAAAGAAAGCTTTGGACCGAAGAGTTTCATGACCACGCACGCCACGTGGACTTCCTATCCCGGCGTCCAGGAATTCCGCAAGCATGGGCTGGACTGGTGGGCGGCGACGCGCGATGTCGGCCAGACCGACGAAGCCGCGCCGTACCCGTGCCGCACGTCGCTGGCCAAGCGCTGGGGGTTTCCGCTCTGGTTCAATCAATATTACAACACGCAGCCCGCCGCGTATAACAAGGAGCTCTGGTCCGGCGCCCTGGCAGGCGGCCGCCTCAATGTGCATCCGCTCTATCCCGGGCGCGAACGCCCCTTGCTGGAGCGGCACCTCGGCTTGTTGCAGCAGCCCTTCATGGCCGGCATGGCCCGGCTGCGCCTGCTCGATGCCGTCAGCCAGGCGCCGCTCGATTGTCCCGTGGGGGTGCTCTTCGGTCACGCCTGCGCCATGAACTGGGCCGGCCCCGGCTATGATGACGTCGGCTTGGACATCGCCTCCGGGCTCTGTGCCCGTGGCTATCCGGCGGACCTCTTCCCCTCCAGCCTGATCGGAACAGCTGCGCTGCACTTGGACGCAGCGGGCTATGTCTGCCTCGGACCGCAACGCTATCGCGCGCTTGTTCTCTATCACCCCGAATTCGAGGCTGCGGCGACGTTGGAGTTTTTTAGTAAGGCCGCCAAGGGAAAGACCGCGCTGTTCGTCGTCGGCGATTGGACGCGCGATATGGAAGGCAAACCCTTTGACGCGCTGGCGCGGCTGCCCGCGGAAAAAGTGCGACGTTGTCCGGACAATACGGCGTGCGCGGCTGCCGTGCTGGAGTTGCTCGAAGCCGCCGGGGTCGAACGGCGCACCGGTTGGGCGCTGCGCAAAAGCGGTAAGCGGTTTGATGCCATTCCGCCGCCGGCGGGCAACAGCCGGCTCACCGATGGGACCTACGTCTGTATCTCCGGCGCCCAGGATGTCACCGGGGATCCGATCAACACGAACTTTGTCAGTCAGGGGCACGCCGTCGCCGTCGATGCGCTCGGTCTGGTGGCCATCCGTTTCGCGGACGCCGGGAAAGTCGCCGCGTTTGCCGCGGGCGGACTCAAGAGCCTTCGCACGGACGGCTTGGAGATCGTGCTCCCCGAACGGATGGATGTCGCGTTTCGTACAGAGGCGGACGGCCGCATCCATGGCGTGCTGCAAGGCTGGGCCGGTCCCGTACCCGCAGTGCTGCGCGCCATCACCGCCGACTGGCAACGCATGGCGGTGCCGCCGCCGCTGCCGGCAACAGCTGTCCCGGCGCCGTCGAACGGTCGCGCGCCTGTCATCGGCGCACAGGCCTGCCCCACGCGGGTGCTGGAGCTGCCGCCCGGTCCGGGCAACCCGCGCAACAGCGAAGGCGCGTTTGTCACGCTCAAGGACGGACGCATCCTTTTTGTTTATTCGCACTATACGGCGGGCAAAGGCGGCGATCATGACCCCGCCTGTCTGGCCGGACGGTACTCGGCGGATGGCGGCAGGACCTGGTCGGCGGACCGGATCATCGTGGAGCAGGCGGGCGGCCTGAACATCATGTCCGCGAGCCTGCTTCGCTTGCGCAGCGGGGAGCTGGCGCTTTTCTATTTGGTCAAGACCAGCACGGCGGACTGTCGTCCGGTGCTGCGCCTTTCTGTGGACGAGGGCGCGACATGGGGCGCCCCGGTGGCCTGTATCACGGATGAGCCCGGCTACTATGTCTTGAACAATGACCGCGCGATCCAGCTCAAGAGCGGGCGCCTGGTGTTGCCGGTCTGCCTGCACACGGTCCCGGGCGCGACCCGCATGGACTGGCAGGGGACCGTCATGTGCTACCTGTCGGACGACAACGGCCGGACCTGGCGGCGCAGCCGCACCGCGCAAAAAGGGTATGGAGCGACGGGCAAGCGCATCACCACGCAGGAACCCGGCGTGGTCGAGCTGAAGGACGGGCGCGTGATGATGTTCATCCGCACCGACAGTGGCTATCAGTACCTGGCCTATTCGCGGGACGGCGCCGACAGCTGGACGCCGCCGGTCGCTTCGACGCTGGCGGCCCCGGTCGCGCCGGCCTCGATCAAGCGCCTGCCCGCGACCGGCGACTTGGTGCTGGTCTGGAATGACCACGCGAGCATTCCGGAGAGCCTGCGCAAGCGGCGCGTGCCGCTGAGCGTGGCCATCTCGAAGGACGACGGCAAAACGTGGCAGCACGTCAAGGCGTTGGAAGGCAATCTGGCGGGCTGGTATTGCTATATCGCGGTCCACCCGGTGGATGACGCGGTGCTGCTCGGCTATTGCGCGATGGCCTCACTGGCCCACTCCCGCATCACGCGCGTGTCCTTGGCGTGGCTCTATGCGGACGCGCCGCCTGCCGGACCGTCGGCCACGGCCACAGCCCTCAACGGTTTCTTCAACGATTAGGCCGCGCCTCACGGGGAACCACCGCGGTCAACGATATCCGGAAAATGCTTGGCGCAAATTTGACAGAATCATTGACGGCAGCATCATCAGAACCCATAGACTCGGTGGAGGCGCCAACCGCCGGTTCACTCCCATGCACACCTTGCCTGAAACAGGCGTTGACTTGGCCGTGCGGCTCGGGCAAATACGCGCGTGCTTTCTCGGCTCCACGCGAGCGCTCACGGCGGCGGGCGTGCTGCGGTTTCGTCAAGGAATGGAAAACTATGAAGAGAATCCTGCTGCCTTTCATGGCTCCGCTGTTGCCCGCCCTCGTGCTGGCCGCCACGCCGGTGCCCGAGGGCGGGACGCTGGTCATCCCGGCCAACGCCATCGCCGGGCTGCGCGCTGCGTCCACCTCGCGCTATGCCACCCAGACGCGCGTCCCGGTCGCGGGCCAACCGTTCACCGAAGCGCTCCGATGCGCCACCACCACGCGTCCCACCCACTCGTGGGACATCCAGTTCCAGTTCCGCACCACCCGCAAGGTGGCGAAGGGCGAAGTCCTCTGGGCGCGCTTTTATGCCCGTACGCTGTCCACCAAGTCCGAGAGCGGCGCGGGCCGCGCCACGGCGATCTTCGAGCAGGCGGGGCCGTCCAACAACAAGTCGCTCAGCCGCGGTCTGGATTTCGGGCGCGAGTGGCAGGAGCTCTGCCTGCCGTTCAAAGCGCTCGACACCTACGAGGCCGGCCAAGCCAGCGCCGGCTTCCACTTCGGCACACAGGAGCAGGTCGTCGAGATCGCTGACTTCGCGGTCTATTCCTACGGCACGGCGTATGACCTCAAGCGCCTGCCGCACACGAAGGTGACCTACGCAGGCCAGGCCGCCGCCGCGCCTTGGCGCGCGGCCGCCGCCGCCCGGATCGAGAAGCTCCGCAAAGGCGACCTGGCCATCACCGTGACCGATGCGTCGGGACGTCCGGTCCCCGGCGCGAAGGTCACCATCGCCATGCAAAGCCATGCCTTCGGCTGGGGTTCCGCGGTGACGGTCAAAAACCTCCTGCGCCAGGACGCCGATGGCGAAAAGTACCGCGCTGTGATCGAGAAATATTTCACCCGCGTCGTGTTCGAGAACGATCTCAAGTGGGGGAGCTGGGACCGGCCGGCCAACCACGCAAAAATATTTCAGGCCGCAGACTGGCTGCGGGCGCGGCACATCGAAATCCGCGGACACAACCTCATCTGGCCCTCGTGGAGGAACGCGCCGAAGGATCTGCAGAAGCTCAAGGACCAACCTGAGGCGTTGCGGCAGCGGATCAACAGCCACATCGAGAACGAGGTCAGCGCCATGAAAGGCCGGGTCGTGGACTGGGACGTCATCAACGAGCCCTACGACAACCATGACGTGATGGGTGTGCTGGGCGACAATGAAATGATTGCGTGGTTCAAGCTCGCGCGCCGCTGCGACCCGACCGTGCGCCTGTATCTCAACGACTACGCCATCCTCTCCGGCGGCGGCCTGGATACGCGCCACCAGGATCACTTCGAGAAGACGCTCCGTTTCCTCAAGGACGGCGGCGCGCCGATCACCGGCCTCGGCATGCAGTCGCACTTCGGCGGCACGCCCACGCCGCCGGAGCGGATGCTCGCGATCCTCAACCGCTACGCCGCGCTCGGCCTCGACATCTCCATCACCGAGCACGACATCGACACCACGGACGAGCAGTTCCAGGCCGAATTCACCCGCGATTTCCTGACCACCGTCTTCAGCCACCCCTCCGTGGTCGCGGTGCTGACGTGGGGCTTCTGGGAGAAGTCGCACTGGCGGCCCAACGCGGCGTACTACCGCAGCGACTGGTCGCTCACGCCCGCCGGCCAGGCCTGGCTCGACCTCGTCACCAAAAAGTGGTGGACGAACGCGGCGCTGGAAACCGGCGCCGATGGTTGCGTCCGCACGCGCGGCTTCCTCGGCGATTACGAGATCACCGTCACCCACCAGGGCGTCAGCAAGACGATCAAGACCGCACTCCCCGGCGCCGGCCAGCAAGTCGAGATCCGGCTGTAGCGCCCCTCGTCGCGTTGCCAACAGGCAGCAGTCACGGATGCCACGGATGGCCGGAGCGGGGTAGGTGGACAGCAAGCAGGACAGGCAGAGGAACCACGGAGCACACGGAAGGAAGCCGCTGCTTTTAATCCGTGTGATTCGTGTGATCCGTGGTGGTTTCTTCTTTTACCGCGAATTACGCCAAGCTCGCGAATTTCCAGAGGAGCGGTAGAGCTAAAGTTCCAGACCTTGCCTGCCCCGAGCGCAGTCGAGGGGGAAAATAAAGCGCCGTTTTTTCCAGAGCTTGGAAAGGGTAGGGCGGGCGCGCCTGCGGTGAGCATGCCTGCCCTGAGCCTGTCGAAGGGCCGCATCCGCCGCGCCCGCCGCCAGATACACCAGCCGCTACAAAACCAGAAACGCACATTGAAACCGGGCTTGACTTGGTTGCCGGCCTTGCAAAAATGCGAGCGTGATTCTTGAGTGTCCCCCGCGGGTAGGGAGGGGCGTGCCGCCGGCGAGCGCGGTGACGCCAATGACGACGATGTTCACGGTGGAGGAGCCGTTAAACAAGGAGAGGACGATGTCGAAAACCAATACGCCCTTGCGTTGGAGTCAGGTATTGGCCGAGGAGTACCAGAGCCTGCATGGCGAACTGCCCCTGCCGGAGCCGGCGAGCACGCCGGAAACCGAGGCGGACCGGCTGGCGAAATTGCACCAGGTCATCCACGCCAAAGAGCACGCCGCGTTGTGCCTTTCCGGCGGCGGCATCCGGAGCGCGACGTTTGCGCTCGGCGTGTTGCAAGGCCTGGCGTCGTTTGACTGGCTGCAACACTTCCACTACCTCTCCACCGTGTCCGGCGGCGGCTACATCGGCAGCTGGCTGTCCGCGTGGATTCATCACCATCCGAAAGGCGTGGACGGCGTGGCGCAGGCTATGAAGGTCGGCAACGTGGCGGCGTCCAAGCTGGAGCCGGAACCGGAGCCGGTGCAGCATGTGCGCAGCTACAGCAACTACCTCAGCCCGAAGCTGGGCGTGTTTTCGGCGGACACGTGGACGCTGCTGGCGACGTATCTGCGTAATCTGTTTTTGAACTGGCTGGTGCTGGTGCCCTTGATGCTGGCGGTGGTGCTGTTGCCGCGGCTGTGCTTTGCGCTGGTCCGTTATGATCCGCCGCACTGGCTGACCACGACGATCGCAGCGTGGCGCGGCAGCGCCCTGTCCGGGGTCAACTGGCTGCTGGTTGCGGGTGCTGTGTTGGCCGTCGTGGCGATCGTGTTCGCCGGCCTCAGCCGTCCGCGCTGCGCCAACTTCAGCCAGAAGGTGATCCTCGGGTGCTGCTTGGGGCCCATGCTGGGTGCGCTGGCGTGTTTTACGACGTACTGGGCGTGGTTTTGTCACGCCGGTGTCGGCGCGTTTTGGCAGCCCGGCGGAGGGATCATGACGGTGGGTGGTGCGGGGGTGTTTGGCCTCGGTGGCGTGGTCTGTGCGTTCTGCCTGGCGGTGCGAAAAAAAGTATGCGGGAAAAGCGCACAGGCCCCTTCCGGTGCCCGGGTGCCGGCGGAGAAAAGCGGACTTAAGGCTTGCGTGCCACACCTCCAGTCCGTCCTCAAGCTGTTGGCGATGTCGGTCAGCGGGGCGGCCGTGGGCGCGGCGGCCTGGTTTCTCGCGGTCCAGCTGTTTCCCGATCCGCTGGCCACCCGCGCGGCGACGCGCATGTACGGGTGCTTCGCGCTGCCGTTGTTCACGGTGTTGGTGTTGCTGGCTGGCGCGTTGTTGGTCGGGTTGACCAGCCGCGTCGCCGACGATGAGGAGCGGGAGTGGTGGGGACGGCTGGGTGCGTGGCTCATCATCGTGATGGGTGCGTGGACGCTGTTGAATGTCCTGGTGGAATTCGGCCCGCACTGGCTCTCCGCCGGCGTGGCCGCGATGACAGATGACCCGGACAACGGCTTGGACGCGGTGTGGCAGTGGGTGCTCGGTGCGGTCGGCGGTGTGTCGGGCTTGTTTACGATCTTCGCCGGCAAGAGCGCGCGCACACCTGCGGGGGACAAGACCGCCGCCAGCGCCGGCTGGAAAAACATGTTGCTGAACAAAGGCCTGGTCGTGGCCGCAACGGTGTTCGGCGCGGTGGCGACGATCTGGTTGTCCCAACTGACGTTGGCTCTGATCAAAGGCACCAGCCACTTTTGCCGCAGCGGAGCTTATCCCTGCCTGAAAGAGCTGCCGTTGGTGTCGATTGTGGCCGGGTGGATGCTGCTGCTGGTCGTGTTCAGCGTCCTCATGTCGCTGTTCATCAACATCAACAAGTTCTCTCTCCATGCCCTATACCGGGCGCGGCTGATCCGCGCCTATCTCGGCGCGTCGCGGGGCAAGTGCCGCCGTCCGAATCCGTTCACCGGGTTCGATCCGGAGGATAATTTCCCGATGAGCGCTTTGGCGCAGGGCCAGGGGCGGAAACCATTTCACGTCATCAACACCGCGCTCAATCTGGTGTCCGGCCGCAGGATCGCGTGGCAACAGCGCAAGGCGGAGTCGTTCACGATCTCGCCGCTGCATTGTGGCAGCGCCAGCCTCTCGCTGGAGGACTCCGACTCCATCAACTTTTCCCATGGCGCCTATCGCCCGTCGGCCGATTACGCGAAGGGGTCCGGCAGCGATTCCATCACCATCGGGGGGGCCTTGACCATGTCCGGCGCCGCGGCCAGCCCGAACATGGGCTATCACTCCTCGCGGGGCGTCGCATTCCTGCTGACGCTGTTCAACGTGCGGCTCGGCGCCTGGCTCGGCAATCCCGGCCCGGCGGGCGGACGCACCTGGTTCAGCAAGAAACCGTACCAGCTCGCCTCGCCGCGGTGGGCCTGCGGTCCCATGCTCAAGGAAGCCTTTGGCTTGACCGACGACAACAGCCCCTACGTGTATCTCTCCGATGGCGGTCATTTCGAGAACCTGGGCATCTACGAAATGGTGCGCCGGCGGTGCCGCTTCATCGTCGTGTGCGACGGCAGCGCCGACCCCAGCTCTGACTTCGAGTGCCTCGTCAACGCCATCCGCAAATGCCGCACCGACCTCGGCATCCGCATCACGATGGACGTCAGCAAGCTCCGCCCGAACTCCAACACGGACCAGGATCAGGTCCACGGGGTGCTCGGCTCGATTTACTACAGCGACGTGGATCCGGGCGCCGAGCGGGGCCAGCTTCTGTATATCAAGGCCTCGCTCAACGGCAACGAGCCGCTCGACGTGCGCAGCTATGCCGCCGAGAACGAGGACTTCCCGCACCAGAGCACCGGCGACCAGTTCTTCGACGAAGCCCAGTTCGAAAGCTACCGCGCGCTCGGCCTGCATGTCGTCCGGGAGCTCTTCGCCGGGACGCCGCCAGTCTTCACCTCGTTCAAGGGTGCCTTCGATGCGCTGGCCAAATATCTGCCCGTGCCGGGCGCGGCCATGGCCATGGCCACAGCGGCCGGAAAAGCGGCCGGGCATACACCGGTGACGTGAGTCTTCAGCGGGATGATGCCGCCGTTTTCCAAGCATGGGGAAAGGCCGAGGCGAGTTTTCCTTGGAAGCTTTTTCAGCGCCAAGATTGGCCGGTCTGCGGCCCGCCATCCGGCGGCACGGTCCACGAACCGCGCTTTGACGAACCGTCGCCGCTTGGCGTCCTTCGCGTCCTTGGCGCGAAAACAATCTGTATATTTCTCGGAGCGGAACTCAAAATCATGTTTTACAAAATCATCACGCTGCATCGGCGAAGCGTTATGATTTTGTAAACCATGCTTTTGTTGTTCTGCTTCCTCTGATTGGCACAGGTTCTGGGTTGGGTCAACGCCAAGATTTCCCGGTCAGCGGATCGCCGCCGTCGAGGATGTTGATCGAGGAGATCATCTTCAGCGCCGGGTTGCGCACTTCCCAGACGACCTTCTTGTCCGGCGTGACCTCGACGACCAGCGGCTGCTCGGCGAACTGTGCATTCGCCTTTTTGTTGATGTGGCCGGACCAGTTGCAGATCACCGTGTTGCCGTTGGCCAGCCGGTGCAGGCCGGCGACGCAGGCGAGCTGGTTGCCGGGAAGTTCCTTCTCCGTCACCTGCCAGACGATCTTGTCCTGCGCATCCACTTCGATCACGCGGTGCTCGTCGCTGCAGCCGAGCAGCGTGTTGCCGTTGGCCAGGCGGATGGCCACATAGCGGCCCGCCGCGAATTCGCGGACGAGCTTGCCGGTGGCGTCGAATTCGCGCGCCTTGCCGTTGCCGCGCTGCTGGGTGACGAGGTAGGTGCCCTGCGGCGTCTTGCGGATCTGCCGGAACTGGTTATGCGCGGTGCCGGTGGCGTCGGCGATGGTGAACTCCAGCCGCACCTTCTGCTCGCGGTTCATCTCCATGACCCGGCTGCCGCCCTTGCGCGACTCGCCGAGGAGGAACCAACCGTCGCCGAGCGGCTGGCAGGCGTGGACCTCGGCGTCCTTGGGCGCGGCATATTCCCAGACGGTGGTCTTGTCGGCCTTGACCTCGCGCACGCCGTGCTTGTAGGCGAAGATGATGTTGCCGCCCGGCAGCAGCCACGAGTCGCTGGTCTCGTCGGCGATGGGCAGCTCCCACTCGACCTTGCCATCGGCGGCGACGATCGCGACCGAGCCGCTGCCGCAGCCGGACTTGAGGAAGCGGTGCGCCACGGGCTCCGCGGCGGCGCAGCAATACATTCCGGCGATCAGCAGCAGGGGCATCAAGAGCTTCTTGTTCATGTTGTCTCCAGTTGGGTCGATACGGCACCTTTGCGGAACCGCCCCGTGCCGACAAGCAAAAAATGGACGGCGCATGGCCTTCTGGCTCCATAGGGTGTTGAAAGCTGCCGAAGCTGTCGTTCGGAAGATACGACAGAATCATTGTTGAACGGGTTAAGAGCGTTACGGCTCGATAGCGCCAGGGATAATAGCGCATCCTCGTTCGGCCTGCGTGGCTCCGCTCCCTATTGATCCTGCCGACAATGATTCCGGCAAAATAACCTCTCTCAGCAGGCAACCCGTGGTCGGTGCCGCGGAAGCACCGCGCCCCGACCAGCAAAACCGCACACGAAATTTTAGCCGCCGCCTAACCGGCGGCTAACGAGGGCAGCGGAGAGTACGGGCGGAACGCTTGTTCCAAGCCCCAAAATATGAAACACAGCCTGACAACCGAAGCCCTGACCGCCCTGATCCAGCCGCCGCTGCATGACGCCAAGGCCGCGGTGGCCACGCCGCATGAGACGCGCCGCTACCGTACGATCTGGATCTCCGATGCCCATCTGGGCTGGCGCGGGAGCGAGGCCGGCTGCCTGCTCGAGTTCCTCAAGCACCACGACGCCGAGCACTGGTACCTCGTCGGCGACATGGTGGACGGCTGGATGCTCAAGCGCACGTGGCATTGGCCGCAGTCCCACAACGACATCGTGCAGAAGCTGCTCCGCAAGGTCCGCAAGGGGGCGCGGGTGGATTATATCCTGGGCAATCACGACGAGTTTTTGCGCGACTTCGTCGGGCTGCAGTTCGGAGGAGTGACGCTCCTGAGCGACGCGCTCCACACCACCGCCGACGGCCGCAGGCTGTGGGTGCTCCATGGCGACGAATTCGACAGCGTAGTCCACTATGCGCCGTGGCTCGCCTTCCTCGGCAACAACGGCTACGACGCCATGATCCTCATCGGCCGCCAGCTCAACCGGTTGCGGCGCGGGCTCGGCCGGCCGGACTGGTCGCTCTCGGCCTACGTCAAGCAGCGCGTGAAGAACATCATCAAGTTCGTCACCGACTACGAGCATGCGCTCGCGCGCGAGGCGCACAAGCGCGGCGCCGATGGCGTCATCTGCGGCCACATCCACAAGGCCGAAATCCGGGAGTTTGAGGGCATCACCTACTACAATACCGGGGATTGGGTGGAGAGCTGCACCGCGCTGGTCGAGCACTTCGACGGGCGGCTGGAAATTATCCGCTGGCGGGGCGCGGCGGCTCCGACTACGCTGCCGGCCGCATGAACGCCGCACCGAACATATCTGCCTTCCGCCATGTGCTGCTGCTGCTGGTGTGGGTGGCGCTGCTGGCGACCTTGTTCGCGCAGCTCGAAATCCAGATCGAGGGCCCGCGCGGCTGGGCCGCCGGCCTGCCGACGTGGCGGGTGGACGATGCGCCCATCCTGAAGCTGTTCTTCGGCGGGCGTGCGATCACCGGCTACCACGTCTTCGCGTTCAGCTTCATGTTCTGCATGTTCCACCTCCCGATCGCGATGACCGGACATTTTTCGTGGCGGCTGGAGGCGCGGATTCTCGGCAGCCTGATGCTGTTCTGGCTCATCGAGGATTTCCTGTGGTTCGTCCTGAACCCCGCCTTCGGGCTGGCCAAGTTCACGCCGGAAAACGTGCCGTGGCACCCGCATTGGCTGCTCGGCGTGCCGGTGGACTACCTCGTCTTCACGCTGCTTTCCGCGGCGCTGCTCTGGGCGGCCTACCGCCGGCCGCGCGCGGCGGGTCCGGAGGAACGCCATGAAGCTGCTGATCCTGCACGCCTCGGCCGGTAACGGCCACCGCCGCGCCGCCGAGGCGCTCGTGGCCGCCGCGACGGCGGCGGGCCACACTGCTATGCTGCGCGATATCCTCGATTTCGTGCCCGTTCTGTTCCGGAAAACCTATGCCACCGGCTACCTCAACCTCGTCCGCACGGCACCGGAACTCTGGGGCTATTTTTTCACGCAGACCGATCGCAAAGCCCAGCGCCCCGCGGAACGGCGCGTCCGCACCGTCTTCAACAAGCTCAATGCGCTGTCCTTTTATGGCTTCCTGCGCGAAGCACAACCCGATGCCGTGCTCTGTACCCACTTCATGCCCTTGGAGCTGATCGGCAGCCTGGCACCGCACCGCCGGCACAACCTGCCGCTCTTTGGCGTGGTCACCGACTACGCTGCGCATGCGCTCTGGTATTGCGACAGCGTCAACACCTACTACGTGGCCACCGAGGAGGCGCGCCGCCAGCTGCGCCGCAAAGGCCAGCCCGCCGCGGGCCTGGTCAACACCGGCATCCCCGTCATGCCGGAGTTTGCGACGCGCACCACGCCGGCCGCCGGGCGCGAGCGCCTCGGGCTGCGGCCCGACCTGCCGGCGGCGTTGGTGTTGAGCGGTGGCTATGGCGTCGGTCCGACGCTGGAACTGCTGCGCGCCTGCGCCGCCGAGCCGCCGCCCTGCCAGCTCCTCGTCGTCGCCGGGAAAAGCCCGGAGCTGGAGCAGGCGGCCCAGCAGGCCGTCGCCGGTTCCGCGTTGACGGCGACGGTGTATGGCTTCGTCAGCAATGTCCACGAGTTGATGGATGCCGCCGATGTGATCATCAGCAAGCCCGGCGGCTTGAGCACGGCCGAGGCGCTGGCCAAGGGCCGGCCGATGATGATCGTCGAGCCCATCCCCGGCCAGGAGCAGCGCAATGCCGAGTGGCTGCTCGAGAACGGCGCGGCGGTCCGCCTGCACGAGGCGGTGGACACCTCGTGGAAGCTCGGCACCCTGCTCGCCGACCCCGCGCGGCTGGCGGCACTGGCCGAAAACGCGGCAAAACTCGGCCGCCCCACCGCCGCCGCGGACATCCTCGCCGACGTCGTCCGCCGCTGCGGGGTCTGAGCGGGCAGGACGCGTTGTCGAACGGGTTGCCTGTGGGCGGTCCTGCGTAACGAAGTGGTGTTTGTGCATGGCCGCGATGAAGACTTCTCATGCCCGAGAGTGATGGTTCCATCAGGGTAGGGCGAAGTCTGGGGCGGAGCCGTGACCTACAACGCCGCCTGCCGACCAGCGTTACAGTTGCCGGTGTTGTCCAAACGGCGTCACGAAGCGCTTGAGCGCGGAAAAAGGGGGCCTCGTCGGCCGCATGGTCTGGGTGTGGGTGCTGACCACCCCGGTCACCATGCTCAGCGCCTGCTGGAGCGAACGACTGTTGCGGTGTTGCGCCGGCTGCTCCTCCCGCCGTGGGCGCCGAGGCGGGCAAGCTGCTGCCGACGGGCGCGCGCCCGGATGCTTCATGCAGATCTAACCGCGTTCCCATGTCCATTGCATACTCCTTGGCGACTGTGTGTGCGCGGTATTCCGGAGTTGTACTATGAAACTTAATGAATGCTGGACCGAAATTGAGGCCGTTCCGTTCACCACGGCCATGCATGATGTTTTTGATCAGATCAGCGCCCATCCCGCCTGGCCTTTCCTGCCGGTGGTGGATGCGCAGCGGCGTCCGTTGGGCGTCGTGCGTGAATTCGATTTGAAGTATTACGCCTACGCGCGCTTCGGGCGCGAGCTGATCAAGCGGCGGCCCTTGTCCGACTTTTTAAAGGCCTCCCTGGCGTTGCCCGCGACCACCAACACGGAGGACCTGCTGGGCTCCTCGGCCAACAACCCCAATCCGGACGGCATCATCCTGACGGAAGACGGGAAATACCGGGCGGCGTTGCTGACGCCGGCGATTATGCGCCTGTTTGAGGCGCACCGCCTCGAAACGGAAGTCCGTCTGGTCCAGGCGCAGAAGATGGAAGCGATCGGGACGCTGGCCGGCGGCATCGCCCACGATTTGAACAACATTCTCATGCCCATTCTCGGCTATGCGGATATGATGAAATCGATGCTGGCCCATGGCGAACCGATCGAAAGCGAGATGCTCGAACAGATCATTGTCAGCGGTAACCGCGCCCGGGAAGCCGTGAAGCAGATCCTCACGTTCAGCCGCCATCAAACCGCCGAGCGCTGCCCCCTGAGCCTCGGGGCGGCCATCCGGGACACCGTGCGCCTGTTGCGCTCCTCGTTGCCCGCTACGATTGAAATCAACATGCAACTGGACGCGGAGGAGGACCGCGTGACGGCCAACCCCTCCGAGATCCAGCGCGTCATCCTGAACCTCTGCACCAACGCCTATCATGCCATGCGGTCCGGCGGCCGGCTGCAGATCAGTTTGGGACCGCATCAGGGCCCCTTGCTGGGTTGGTTCGTGAAGGAGGCACCGCCGAACGGCGACTACTTCCGTTTGTCCATCGCCGACACCGGCACCGGGATCGCCCCCGACCTGTTGCCACGCATCTTCGAACCTTTTTTCACGACGAAGAAACAGGGCGAAGGCACGGGCTTGGGCTTGTCGTTGGTGCACGGCATCATTACGCGTTGCCAAGGACTGGTTTCCGTGGAAACCACGTTGGGCCAGGGCTCGACGTTCCATCTCTATCTGCCGCGACTGCACCCCGCCCACTCCAGCGAAGCGGCGGTGCCAGCCCCGGCCCTGCAGCCCGTCGGCAGCGGCTTGTGGGCCACCGCCCGGCGTCGCATCAGGACGTTGCTTGTTGACGATGAATTCGCCATCACGCATCTGGCCAGCCGGTTTCTGCCGCAGTATGGCATCCAGCTGGAAACTGAAAATAACAGCGTCAAAGCCTGGGAACGTTTCAGCGAAGGCGGCGAGGAGTTCGACCTGCTCATCACCGACCAGCTCATGCCGGGGCTCACCGGGATGGAACTGATCGGCCGGATGCGGAAGATGCGGCCGGAGATGCCCATCATCCTATGCACCGGATACAGTGAATCCGTCTCCGCCGAACAGGCCCGGGATCTCGGGGTGCGCGAGTTGCTGCTCAAGCCCTTTGACTTCCGCCAGATGGCCACGCTGATTCAAAAGCTGGTGCCGACCCAGAACCTCCAGCTCCCCAGCGTGGCCACCGCCTAGCCCAACGTGAACTGCGCTGGAAGCGCCTGGGCGCACCCGCTCGCCATATGCCGAGCCGGGGCCCTGCTCGCGGCCTTACAGCGGGAAGATCAGCAAGGCCAGCAGGAGGCCGCAACCGGCGGCCAGCAGGAGGAACTGCATGACGAGGGCCACCCAACCCGGGCGGAGCCAGGCGAGGCCCGTCACGAACGCCATGCCAAGCGCCGCAAGCAATACGATGAGGATTGAGGGCAGCGTGTATATCGGGGCGCTATGGCCGGACTGGTGCAAGAGCAAATAATGCAGTTGCTGGAACACGGCGAGCACAAGCAGCAGGTTCACCACGGTCAGGATGGGGCGGCTGCGATCAACAAACATAGCGGCTGATGTGTTCATCGAGATTCTTCTTTCCGACGGTGGCCGCCGTGTGCGGTCCCTGGTCGCTGGCTGGACTTACTTCGACGGTGAGGGCGTCTCCCGTCGCATGCTTGATCGTGTTTTTCGGCACATGGTCAGGCCCTTGTGGTTGCACCGGCGGCGCCTGCAGCACCGGCAGTTGCCAGAGCAGCGCGGATGCGCGGCCGGCTGTACCCGCAGGTGGCTTTCCATGATCCATCGCCGATGCTATAACGCCCGGATTTAGGGATGGTTTGCAACGCGTTAAGCTCTCGTGAGGCTTGGCGGGCTTGGGGTCAGGCAGTCAAAAGCCTCGCAGCCTATTAGAGGCTTCGTATCGGTGAGCAGCGGGTTCGCCAGTGGCCGCGGCCGGCCACAGGCGCAGGGCTCGCGGTTTTATCCGTAATGGCTCAGTACTCCATGGTGATCCGGCCTGGCCACCAGGTTTTGCCCAACGACAAATCTCCCCGCAAATCCGGCAGCACCTGCGCCGGCACCGGTCTGGGCTTGCAGTTGCTGCACGTCCCGCTCCAGTTCGCGTAGCTTGCGGATCAAATCCGGCAATTGCTGTACGGCGATCATCTGCCGCTTGGCCTGCCGGTCCGGCGCGGCGGGGATGCCGAGCACTTTGCCCCCGTCGGGGATGTTCCGCATCACCCCGGACTTCGCCCCGATGGTGACCAGCCGGCCGAGTTCGAGATGCCCGGCAACTCCCGCTTGCGCCGCCACCACGCTGTTATCGCCCAAGCGCGTGCTGCCGGCAAATCCGACCTGGCCCAGAATGAGGCAGTGCTGGCCCAGGATGACGTTATGCGCGATATGCACAAGGTTATCGATTTTGGTGCCTTGGCCGATCACGGTGGCATCGAATGCGCCGCGGTCGATAGCCACCTGGGCACCGATCTCCACGTCGTCATGAATGATCACGTTGCCGAGGTGGAGCACCTTGCGGTGCTGACCGGCATCGAATACGTAGCCATACCCATCCGAGCCGATGACACTCCCGGCATGGATGTTGACCCGGTTGCCGATGTGCGTCCCTGCGTAGACGACGACCTGTGGAAAAAGGCATACGTCCTCGCCGAACAGGCAGTCGTTGGCGATGTGGTTGCCTCCGAGCAGCGCGGAACGCGCGCCCAACCGCACCCGCGCGCCGATCACACAGTGCGGCCCGATGTGCGCGGTAGGGTCAATCTGTGCGGAGTCGGCGACGACCGCACTCGGATGAATCCCGGAGGGAAACGCTTCAGGCGGGGAAAAGAGCTGTAGCGCGCTGGCCATGGCCGTGCGCGCGTTCGGTACCCGGATCAGGACTTTGGTCGCCGAAGTGAAAGGGCCTGCCACGAGGATGGCGCTGGCCTGACTGTGTTCGGCGGCCGCAAAGTGGGTCTCACTTTCGGCAAACACCAGGTCCCCGGTGTGGGCCTTGGCGGCGCAGGTGCATCCCGTGAGCGGCACCGAGCCGTCTCCGCATACCTCACCCCTGAGATGGAAGGCAATTTGGTCCGCGGTGAAGTTTATCACGTATGGCGGCCTTCCCTGTTGCCCAAGGATTCGCCGTGCTCTACGTGCCGCGCTGGCTCGTCGCTCCGTCCAAGGTTGGCCGCGACGATCGCTTCTGCGCGTCTCCAATAGTCGGCAGGATCGCCCTCAAAGTTGTTTTTCTCTGCCAGCAGAAAAGCCTCGGTCGCAATCAACCTCCCGCGGTCCGCTGGTGAAACAGCCTGGGCAGCCGTTGCCCTCGGTTGGCCTGGTCCGGACAGCGGAGCTGGCGCCAGCGAAGCGACGTTGGGGGTTGTCCCAAATGTCGCAGGTGCGAGGGGCACAGCGGGCTTTGGGCCCAACGGCAGCGGCGTGACCACGGGTTGTATTCCGGACGCGACGGCTGCGAGCGGCGCGGTGGACTTTGGCGTGTGCGTGCCGAGCTGGGCCGGCATCGCGGCTGGTTTGGCGGCCGCTTTCGTGGCGGGAGCACCGGCTGTTTGTTTCCTATCCGTGCGCATTCTTCAGTTTCCTTTATATCTTGCGACGTGGAACGGTCTGGCCGTTTGTTGTCGTCATGTCGCTCGTATATTTTAACCCGCGCCACCCGAACGCAAAGTCAGAATCCCATTTACTATTGATGAGCGCTGCGTGCGCTGGGCAGATACCCAGGGCTTACGGCTAGCAGCCCAGAAGTACTTGCACGGGTGTAAATCTGACACAAACCTAACTTGACACCTTCTGCGCCCAAGGCACATCATGTCTATTGAAATTTAATTCACACGGTTCCGTTGGAAAAATACGGAGTTCGGGTGGAAAGGGAAAAAATGAAAAAGGGTTCAAACACGATCAAGATCGCCAGCACCAAGGAACTGCTGGCGCTGGCACTTCCCAACGCCAAGGCGGCCGCGTTGACCTCCAAGGCGGCTGACCGCAAGGCGCAAGAGGCCAAGGTCAAGTATAAAACGGCTCGCCGGGCCTACAAACAGGCGAAAAAAGCCGCCAAGAAAGCGGCGAAACTCGCCACGTGCGCGCAGGCCAAAGTTCTGGAACTGAAAGCGGCAGCCAAACGCAAAAAAGGGAAAGTCGCACCCAGGCCAGCAAAAGCAGTGCCCCTCAAGAAAGTTGCGGCCCCAATATCCACTCCAGTCAGCGCCCTGGCCCCGTCGGATGCGGCCGCCCCTGCTATGCTTTCGCCTGCGGCCAGCCCGGTGGTGACGCCACTGCAGCCGCCGCCTGTGCCGGAACAGCCGCAAGCGAAAACCACGAAAGCAGCGCAGCCATAACCGGGCTTGCGCGGGATAGGCCCGGAATCCGTGAACTCGATGCCACGCAGGCTGGTGTCGGCGGTGACCTCGGTAACCATTCGGCCGCGCATCACCGCCCCCTGCAACCTGGGCATCGCCGGGGCGGAACGGGTCAGCCGCGCGCAAGAAATCCGCCCAACCATGCCCGACATATTGTGCGCGGGCTAAACCGAGGTGCTTTCCGCCGGGCGCGTTAAGCCGTTCAGTATTTGCGCGTGTCTGCTCAAACCGGTTGACGGCCGGCAACTGCTCATCTTGATTCGGAAATGCGTGTTGTCCCGGCCCCTGTCGCCGCTGGGTGCCGCAGCCCGGGCACCAGTCGGCGCGGGTGCAGTTCCTTGAATTCTTTGCCGGTGAACGGGAAAATGTACGCGCTCTGCACGCTGGGCATGGGGGGTTCTGGTCGCAGGGCGAAACTGACGCGCGGTAATAATAAACCGTCTGCGCGCACACGGCTGACAACCAAAATCTAACCACCACCTCACTCTGCCTGTACGGTGTCGGGCTATCGTGTGTCACGCGTTCGGGCAGTGTTTCCCGGCGCAAGAAGGTGTCACATGGTTACGAGCCTCAGTCCAGTGCATCCGTTCAGCCTCGATATCCCCGCACCGCACCCGGCGTGGCGGCCGTCGGTGCGTATGGCGACGGGAGCGCTGGAACACGTCTTTCAACTCAACCGCCTGAACCGGCTCTATGGCGAGTTTCGCGCGCAGGATAACGGCCGCAGTTTTTCGGAACGCGTGCTGGCGTTCCTCAACGTAACGACCGAGCTGCTGGCCGCGGAACTGGCGGCGTTGCCGCGCACCGGCCCGGTGGTGGTGGTGGCCAATCACCCCTTCGGCGGGATCGAGGGCATGGTGTTGGCGAAAATATTCCAGACGCTGCGCCCGGACATGCGCGTGCTGGCGAACAGCCTGCTGGCGCGCATTCCCGAATGCCGCGACTTCATGTTCTTCGTCAATCCGTTCGGCGGCACGGCGGCCGCCCGCGAGAACATCGGCGCGCTCAAGCAGGCCATCCGCTGGGTGCAGCAGGGCGGGCTGCTGGTGACGTTTCCGGCGGGCGAGGTCGCACGATTCGACCTGCACGCGGGCCGCATCGAGGAGGCGCCCTGGAATGTGAACATCGCGCGCATCATCCGCAAGACCCGCGCGAGCGTCGTGCCGGTGTTCATCGCGGGCGAAAATGGCCCGCTGTTTCACGCCGCCGGCCTGGTGCATCCGCGGCTGCGGACGGCGCTGCTGCCGCAGGAATTTCTGAACAAGCGCAACACCACCATCCGCGTGCGCCTCGGCCAGACGGTCGCGTTCGAGAAACTCGCGCGCTTCGCCGAGGATGCGCAGATGATCCAATATCTGCGGGTCAAGACCGAGACGCTTGCGCATCGCGGCGCACAGTTCCCCGCCTCGGAAAAACCGGCTTTGGCGGTTTTCCCGGCCTGGAAAAAGCCCGCCGAGCCGGTCGCCGCGCCCGCTGCGGTCAGCGCCTTGCGGCGCGACCTCGCAGCGCTCGACGCCAGCTGCACGCTGCTGAGGCAGGACCAGTATCGTGTGTTCTGTGCCCGCGCGCAGCAGTTGCCGGCGGTGCTGCCGGAACTCGGGCGGCTGCGCGAGCTGACGTTCCGCGCGGTGGGCGAGGGCACCGGGCGCGCGCGCGACCTGGATCGTTTCGATGTTTTCTATCTGCACCTGTTCATCTGGAACGAGGAAGCCGGCGAAATCGTCGGCGCCTATCGTCTGGGCCCGACCGACGAGATCGTGCCGCGCTACGGGCTGCGCGGGCTCTACACGAACACGCTGTTCAAATTCCGCCAGCCGCTGGTGAAGCACCTGACGCCGGCGCTGGAGCTCGGCCGCTCGTTTGTGCGGCCGGAATATCAGCGGGAATATCTGCCGCTGCTGCTGCTGTGGCGCGGCGTCTGTCACTACGTGTCGCAGCATCCGCAGTACCGCCAGCTGTTCGGGCCGGTGAGCATCAGCAACGACTACCGCTCGGTGTCGCGGCACTTGCTCTCGCAAAATTTTCCGCGCGCGTCGCAGCTCGCGCGCTGGGTCGCGCCGCGCAAGCCCTTGCGCGCGGGTTTCGGGGCGGCGGTGCCGCGTGTGCCGGCGGAGCTGGCCGGCGACGTGCAGACGCTGGCGGAACTGATCGCGGATCTCGAGAACGGGCGCGGGCTGCCGGTGTTGCTGCGGCAATACCTGAAGCTCGGCGGCGAGGTGCTGGCGTTCAACGTGGATCCTGCCTTCAACGATGCGCTCGACGCGCTGATCGTGGTGGATCTGCTGCGCGCCGACCCCGCGCAGATCGGGCGCTATATGGGCGCGGAGAACCTCAAGCGCTATTGCGCCTTCCACTCCGGGGCCACCATGGGTGGCGGTGGCCCTTCACCAACAACTCACCGCGCGCTCACACGGGCCTAACAGGCGGGGCGGACACTTCACCCGTGCTGTGCAGCGTGTCCGCATGGGGCGGAGCCACGGGGCCGGCAGGTAACACCAACAAACAGGAGTAGTGATGAAGATGCAGGCAAAATGGGCGTTGGCGCTTCTGGCGGCGGCGGGCTTCCAGACGGCACGCGGCGAGTGGTACGACGACGGCAAGATCAAGGGCGACATGCGCTATCGCTTCGAGAACATCCAGCAGGAAGGGTCGGCCAACCGCAACCGCGAACGGGTTCGCGCGCGCCTCGGCTACTTCCCCCGGGTCAACAGCGACGTGGATGTGGGCATCCAGCTGGCCACCTCTGAGGCGGTGAACGGGCTGGGCGATCCGATCTCGAACAACCAGACGCTGGGCGCGGCCGATACGAAGAAGGGCATCTACCTGGATCTCGCCTATTTCGACTGGCACCCCTCGATCCTCCCGGGGCTGGACCTGATCGGCGGCAAGATGAAGAACCCGCTGATCGCCGTGAACGACTACCTCTGGGACAACGACCTCACGCCGGAAGGTCTGGCGCTGAAATACAAGGTGGGCGATGAGTTTCAGCTGCTCGTCAACGGCACCTACCAGTGGATCCAGGAGCGTTCCGCGGATGACGACACCAAGCTTTACGCCGGTCAGGTGGCGTTGAACTTCCAGCCGAACGCGGACAGCCATGTCATGATCGGCGCGACCTATGACGGGTTCCAGAAGATGAAGGGCTTCGGCGTGCAGGACTGGCAGAATGCCAACAAGCCCTATGGCAACAGCACCACGAAGAAAGTTTCCGGTTCCACGACGAACCTGCTCTACGCCAACGATTTCAAGGTGATCGAGGGTTTCGTTGAAGCGGGCACCGCAGTCGCCGGTATGCCGGTGACGGTGTTCGGCGCCTATGCCAAGAATGCGGATCCGGACTCGAACAACAAGGGTTACACGGCCGGCGTGAAACTGGGCAAGGCGAGCGAACCGAGCACGTTCGAACTGGCCTATGATTACCGCCACCTTGAGAAGGATGTGTTCCCGGGCTTCTTGGTTGATTCCGACTCCTGCGGCGGCGGTACGGATGGCAAGGGCCACAAGATCTCACTAACGTATGCGATCTTGAAGAACTGGCAGGCCAAGGTCTCGTACTTCATTGACACGCAGAAGATCGCGGATGGCGAAAAGGCGAACGACTACAATCGGTTGCAGATCGATCTCGTCGCCAAGTTCTAAACCCGGTTCTTACGCGGTGGCGCCCCGCGGCGGGCGCCACCGCACCTTCCTCCCATAGATCGGAAACACCGACCATGATCCAGGAAACATCGGAAAGTCGCAGTCAGTTGCAACCGGAACATTGGCAGGCGCGGGTGAGTTATTATTTGCAGCAGCGCGCGGCGGCGCGCGCGGGTGACATCGCCGAGTGGCTCGGCGTTGAAGAAGAGGTGGTCAGATGCTGTCTCACAAGATTCGAACAGGGCGGCCAGGTCGAAGTGCTGCGGCCCCTCGGACGGCGCGCTGGCGCGCTGCCGGACATGGAGTACTATCGCTGGCGGCAGGCGGACGACGACCGCTTCAGCTGGCAGGCCCGGTTGTATCAACAGCGCAGCCCCTCGTTGCGGGAACTGCGGCTCTCGCTCACGGAAGCGGTTTGACTATCGAGGCGCCCATGACACCGGAACTGGACCAGCATGTTGTGCGGCTTGAGGAGGTCGGCATCTTCTACGGCAAGGTGCAGGCGGTCCACAATGTCACGATGGGTTTTCGGCGCCACCAGGTGACGGCGCTCATCGGCCCCTCCGGCTGCGGCAAGTCCACGCTGCTGCGCGCGTTCAACCGCATGAACGACCTCGTCGACGGCGTCCGCACCACCGGCCGCATCCTGCTCGATGGCGAGAACATCAACCAGGCCGGCATCGACGTGATCCAACTCCGGCGCCGCGTCGGGATGGTGTTCCAGAAGTCCAACCCGTTCCCGAAAACGATCTACGAAAATGTGATCTACGGACTGCGCATCCAGGGCCTCAGGGACAAGAACCGGCTCGACGAGATCGTGGAAAAGAGCCTGGCCAGCGCGGCGCTGTGGGACGAGGTCAAGGACCGGCTCCACACCTCGGCGCTGCAGCTCTCCGGCGGCCAGATGCAGCGGCTGTGCATCGCGCGCTGCATCGCCGTCAACCCCGAAATCATTTTGATGGACGAGCCGTGCTCGGCGCTCGACCCGCGCTCGACCATCCGCATCGAGGATCTGATCGACGAACTGCGCAACACCTACACGATCATCATCGTCACGCACAACATGCAGCAGGCGTCCCGTGTCTCCGACTACACCGCCTTCCTCTACGAAGGCCACCTGGTCGAATACGACAAGACCGACAAAGTTTTCACCAAGCCGGAACAAAAACAGACCGAGGATTACATCACCGGCCGTTTCGGCTGATCGCAACCGCCAAGCAAAGGAAAAAGAAATGAAAAAACAAATCCTGTTCGCGGGCCTCATGGCCCTGGCCGTCGTCGGCGCGCAAGCCGCCGGCGATGCCAAGAAGATCGTCGTGGATGGCTCGACCACGGTCGGGCCCATCGCGAAGGCGTTCGCCGAGTACTACATGAAGGCGCACCCCGACGTGAACATCACCGTCAGCGAATCCGGCAGCGGCAACGGCGCCAAGGGGGTCATCAACGGCGCCTGCGACGTCGGCACCCTGTCACGCGCGATGAAGACCGAGGAACTCGATGCCGCCAAGGAGAAGAAGCGCAATCCGATCCAGCACACGGTGGCCTTCGACGGCCTCGCCGTGGTCGTGCATCCGAGCAATCCGGTCAAGAACCTCTCCAAAGATCAGCTGCGCGACATCTTCACCGGCGAAATCAAGAGCTGGAAGAAAGTCGGCGGCCCGGACCTCAAGGTCGTGGTCATCAGCCGCGACACCAACAGCGGCACCTATGAGACGTTCCAGGAGAAAGTGACCAAGTCCGAGCGCGTCACCGATCGCGCTGAATACGTCGGCAGCAATGGCGCCGTCCGTCAGCGCGTGCAAAGCACCCCGGGCGCGATCGGCTACGTCGGCCTCGCCTTCACCGAAGGAGTCAAGACCGTGACGGTCAACGAGATCGAGGCGACGCCCGAGAACGTGATCTCCAAGAAGTACCCGATCTCCCGCGGCCTGTTTATGTACACCGATGGCGAACCCGCCGCCGGCACACCGTTGGCCGATTACGTTGGTCTCTATAAGACCGCCGACGGCAAGAAGCTCGTAGGCGAGCAGGGTTACGTCCCGGTGCAATAATCCGCACCACGGTTGCCGCGCTGCGGCGCGGCAACTTTCCAAGGCTTGGAAACTTGGCGTAGCCGTTTTCCAAGCTTTGGGAAAGGTGTGGTAGGGCGGGCGCGCCGCGCCCGCCGCGGCGCTCGGGGCGCGAGCGCCCTACCAGTCGGAAGATGAAATGAGCACGAACACGTCCAGTTTGATGTTGAGCCGGGCGGCCAACCGCAACCAGCGTCTCGCACGCTGGCTGGGCGAGGGCTCTCTGCTGCTGGTCACCTCGCTTTCGATGCTGGCGGTGGTGTTCATCCTTTTCTTCATTGCACGCGACGCGCTGCCGTTTTTCACCTGGGACAAGTTCAAGGAATTCTTCGCCAGCGCGGCGTGGTATCCCACCCAGCACCCGCAAAGCTTTGGCGCGCTCTCCATCCTGTACGGCAGTTTGCTGGTCACCGCGGGCGCGGCGCTGGTCGCGGTGCCGCTGGGCCTGACGGCGGCGGTCTGTTTGAGCGATGTGCTGCCCTTCCGCGTGCGGCAGAGCGTCAAGCCCGTCGTCGAGATGCTGGCGGCGATCCCCTCGGTGGCCTACGGCTTCTTCGCGCTGGTCGTCTTCGCGCCGGCGCTGCAGGAGCACGGCGGGCCCATGCTCGCGTGGGCCTTCTGGTTGGTCGTCGCGCCGATCCTCGGCCTGGCGGTGTTGGTGCTGGCCGATCTGCTGGCGGCGCGTTTTGTGGAACACCGCCAAAGTGCGGTGCGCTGGTTGATCTTCGCCTTCTTTGGTTCGTTGGCCGCCTGGTTTTTGTGGAAAACCGGACGGACGCTGTACGCGCTGGAAATCTCCAGCGGAACGAATGCGCTCAACGCCGCGATCATCCTCGGGATCATGGCGTTGCCGACGATGGTCAGTGTCTCCGAGGACGCGCTCCAGGCGACCGGGCGCGACATGCGCATGGCGAGCTACGCGCTCGGCGCGACGCGCGCCGAGACGCTCGTCAAGGTGGTCATCCCCGCTGCGGCCAGCGGTATCCTCGCGGCGGCGATCCTGTCCATCATGCGCGCCATCGGCGAGACGATGGTGGTCTGGATGGCGTCCGGCAATGCCGCGCGCATCCCGGAGCCGTGGTACAACCTGCTCGAGCCCGTCCGCACGCTCACCGCCACGATCGCCGGCGACATGGGCGAGGCCGACCAGAGCGCCGGCTCGGCCCACTACCACGTGCTGTTCGCGATGGCGTTGGTGCTGTTGCTCTTCTCGCTGGCGTGCAACATCGTCAGCGAACGGATGATTGTCCGCACGCGCCGGAGGTTGCGCTGATATGCTCCGCCTGGGCACACGCAAGCTGCTCGACCGCTCGTTCACGGGGATGGGCGTGCTCTCCATCGCGCTGCTGACCGCGGCGCTGCTGATCCTGCTCGCGCCGATGTGCGTGCGCGGCATCGGCGCCTACGTCTTCCGGGGCACCGTGGAATTCCGCCGCGTCCTGCTCGAAAAATTCCAGCGCGGCGACCGCGACGAACTGCAGAAGGAAATCGCCGCCACCACCGCGGCGCGCCAGCCCGTGTTCGCCGCGTTGGCCGCCTACCAGCAGGAACTCGACGCCCTGCCCGTGGCCCAGCGCCGCAAGCTCAAACCCGAATTTGAACTGGTGCGCGCCGCCATCAAGGAACTGCTCGGCCCGCTGCCCGGCGAGGAGGTGCCGCTGATGATGCGCGGCCAGTACGGCCAGACGCGCTGGGACCGCGCGCAGGTCAAGCAGCAGAAGGTGCTGTTCAGCGAGGAATACGATTTCTCCGGCGGCGGTATGGGTCGCAAGGTGCTCAAGCCGCGGGCGGAAAAATTCCGCGGCACCGCGCTGGAGCCGCTGTTCGCCTACGTCGAAAAACACACCGAGGCGATGCTCGCGCCGCAGTTGACGTTCTACGGCCGTTTCCTTACCGACGAATCACACGACGCGCACTTCTTCGGTGGCATCGGCCCGGAGGTGCTGGGCACGCTCTACCTGACGCTCGGCGCCATTCTGTTCGCGGTGCCGATGGGCGTGATCGCCGCGATCTACCTCGTTGAGTACGCCCGGGAGAACCGGCTCGTGCGCCTGCTCCGCATCTGCATCAGCACGCTGGCCGGCGTGCCGAGCATCGTCTTCGGTCTGTTCGGCTTGGCGTTCTTCATCAACGCCCTGCACCTCTCCCCCAACAAGAGCGTGCTCGTCGGCTCGCTGACCCTCGGGCTGCTGATCCTGCCGACGATCATCCGGGCCGCCGAGGAGGCGCTGCGGGCGGTGCCCGCGACCTACAAACAGGCCGCCTTGAGCCTGGGCGCGGGGCAATGGCGGGCGGTCCGCACGGTCATCCTGCCGGCCGCGCTGCCCGGCATCCTGACCGGCGTCATCATCAGCATGGGCCGCGCCGCCGGCGAGACCGCGCCGATCATCTTCACCGCCGCCGTCAGCGTCGGCAAACCCCTCGCGCTCTGGCAGGCCTTCTCCCAGCCGACACCCGCGCTGCCGTGGAACATCTACAACCTATGCAGCGAGCACGTCGCCGTGGACGAGATCCGCCACGTGCAATACGGCATGGTTTTCAGCCTGGTGGTGCTGGTGCTGCTGCTGAATCTCACGGCGATCATTGTGCGGGCGCGGATTTCCAAGGGGTTGCGCACATGAAGAAGTTTGGAAACATCCGGGAAAGGATGGTAGAAAATGTCCGTGCATCTTATTCGTGAAATTACAGGGTTGAAGAAACTCGTGCTCGCCTTGAGCGCGCAGGTCGAGGAAAACGTGCGTCAGGCCGTGCGCGCCGTGACGCAGCGCGACTCCGTGCTTGCGCAGGCCGTGATCGATGGCGACAACCTCGTGGATCATCAGGAGGTCGCGATCGAGGAGGAATGTCTCAAGATCCTCGCCCTGCACCAACCCGTGGCGCACGACCTGCGCTTCCTGGTCTCCATCCTCAAGCTCAACCACACGCTCGAGCGCATCGGCGACCTTGCGGTCAACATCGCCAAGCGCGCCAAATATCTCTCCGCGCAACCGCGCCTCGACGTGCCCATTGATTTTACGCTCATCGCCGAGAAGGCGCAGGCCATGCTGCACAAGAGCCTCGACGCGCTCATCAACATGGATCTCGGCCTGGCCCGCCAGGTCGGCGTGGCCGATGACGAAGTGGATGCCTTGAACCGCGAAACCTACGCCCGCGTCAAGGAACTGCTGCGCGAGCGGCCCGACGATATCGAGGCACTGATCACCCTGCTCAACGTCTCGCGCCACCTCGAGCGCATCGCCGATCATGCCAGCAGCATTGCCGAGGACGTGATCTACCTGATCGAGGGCAAGATCATCCGCCATCAGCACTGACGACCAGCCAAACTTCAGCCGCTTTTCTCTTCGGGCGGCGCTGCCGGCAGGCGGCGCTGGCGGCGGTAATTCCTGAACTGCTGCACAAAATAGAGCGGCGCAAAGAGGCGGTACTCCACCAGCCCGAAGAGGACATAGCCGAGGGTGCGCAGCGGGGTGAACCGCGCCTCGCGACCCACGCCGGAGCGGGCGACCTCGCCGGCCGCGGCGATCTGTTCCCACGGAAGATAATTATTGCAGAGCCCGATGGAGGCGCCGCATGCGGAGCAGAAATGCGCGACGGGCTCGTTGGGCGTCAGGCACCGATGGCAGACCGGCACGGCGTCATCGGGTACGGTTTCCGTAGGCTGCTCCGCCGGTTCCTTGGCGGCGGTTTCCCGCAGCCAGGCGCGGAACACATCCCATAGCGATGGCTCCTGCCCTTGGCGCCAGAGGTTCATAGAAAACAAACCTGCGGGAACTTATGAAGACGGCAGGGGCGCGGTCAACGTCGAAGGTTGGGGAGGGCAGGGCTGTGGTTTGCCAAGCCTTGGGGAATATGCGTAGGCTGTCCAAGGTTAGATGT
>CAIWHP010000075.1 GCA_903912445.1 uncultured Lentisphaerota bacterium | reverse complement strand
TGAGCCCCTGTGCCAGCGCGACCTTTTGGGCCTCGGACACAGCCAGTTTCAACCGCGGACGACCTCGTTTCTTCTTCATGGCCCCAGTCTGCCAAGCCGCCGCTTCGAAGGCAAGTATATATATACCTTATATCATGCGCATATGGTATAAGTACCGGCTGGCGGTTGCGTTTTCAGAACGCTTCCAGCGCTTCCAGGATTTCCACGCGTACGGTGTCGGCGAGGCTGCGGTCCTTGGGGGCGGACCAGGAAAGCTGGCCGGCGTCGGGCGCGTCCAGCACGCGGCCGGCGGCGGTGGCGAGCAGCTGGCGGGCGCGGTCGAGCGCCGGTGTTTTTTGCCCGGCTTTTTCCGCGGCGGCGATGCGGTCGCGCAACATGACGAAGTATTCAAAATCCTCGACGCTCTCGCGGATGGCCTCCATGTGCTTGCCGGCGGTGACGCCTGTCGCGTCGAGGAACAACGGAGTATAGGAGGAGGAGCGCTGCTGGGCATATTCGTTCCACGACGAGCCGCCGCCGGCATCGCCGAACGCCCAGAAGGAACTTGACCCTGCGCCCTGCTGCCAGCAGGTCCACGCCTGCAGGCGATGGTAGGCGTAGGGATCCAGCAGGCGCGCCGGGCCGCTGCACGAGTAGAATGCCAGCTCCGTGCCGGCCGCGCGGCGCCGCGCAAAGTAGTCACGGAACGCCTGGTTGCCCGCGAGGAACATCGGGCGGTTCGGGCAGAGGATGTCGCAGGCTGCCATCATCGCCTGGTTGGCGGTCGCCGGGTTGGCGTGCGTCGGATCCGTAAATATGGTCACGCCCGTGTTGGCGGCGCGCAACGCCTTGGCCCACGCGAGGATGGTCTCGTCCTGCCACGCCTCGTGCGGCTCATCCACGAGATGAATCACGAGCTGCTGCGGCTGCAGGCCGCGCATGGCCGCATGGCCGGCCCAGAACCTGATCCAGTCGCCGGCCGTCTTCTCGAAGGCCGGCGTGTATGCCGGCGCGCTGCCCGTCTTGGCGCCGACGGAGGCGAACACGTAGTACCGCCGCGCCTTGGGCCAACGCTCCAGCCAGCGGTCGAACTTCGTGGTGTCGCGGCCGGCCGGCAGCACGGCCGAGGTGGCCCAGGGCGAATCTACAAAACGCTCGCGCAGGTGCGCGATGAGCGCCGCGCGGTTCAGCGGGGTGACCTCGTAATGTGCCTCGGTATCCGTGAAGTCCCAGCCGCCTACGTGCAACGCGGGCGTGGCGGGGAAGCGCAAGGGCGAAAGGTTCACCTCGAGCGGCAGTTGCTGTTGGCCGCCGGTGCTGCTCAAGCTGACCGCGCCACGATGCGTGCCCGGCGCGACGGCGGTGGGATGCAGCGTCAGCCAGACTTGGCGCACGAGGCCGGCCGGCACGGCGATGACGAAATCCGCGCCTTCGCGCTTGGCTTCCGGCAGCGCGGCGGCGACGGGCCGACCGCTCCTGGTGTCGGTCCACGCGACTTCGTGCACGGTGATCCAGGGCGGGTTCTCGCCGCCGGGCAGGCCGGCAATCCGCAGCCGCACCTCGAGCGCGTGCGCGCCGGCGTTGGCCAGATTGAAGGCCGCGGCACGGTATTCGTGTTTCAGCAATGCGACGTTGAGCATGGTGTTCGTCGCCTCTCGCGGCGGCGGCGCGAGATGGTCCAGCGGGTCCCACGGGTTCGTTGCCCACACGGTCAGCGGGACACAACCCTGCGCACGCCAGAGCGCGGCTTGCGCGGCGAACATGCGCGCATGGAGTCCGTTCAGCGGCAGGATGGCGCGGAAGTCCGGGCCCTGCACGCGCGGCAGTTGCGGCAGCTCGCGCTCGATGGCGTCCAGTTCCGCCGTCAGCTGGTGCCCCGCGTCCGCCGTGCGCACCGCGCGCAGGTCGTCGCGCAGCCGGCGCTCGATGGCGAGGTGGGTGCGGTAGGCGCCGGCATCGGTGATGGCCGCGCCGGCGAACGGCCGGCTGACCCAGTCCGGTTCGCCCTTGTAGATTTCAATCTCGTCCGCGAACACGAACGGCCCGCCGGGCGCGACGAGGAACTGCACGTAGCGGCCGTGCGTCCGCAGCTCGTCGGTCCAGAAACGATGCACCGCATAGCCCGTGTGCGGCAGGCCGCCGTGCTTCGCGTCGAGGCCGACCAACTCGCCGGCGGGGAAGAATTGCTTGCCGTCATCGCTGACGAGCACGGTGATGCCGAGCGGCCACTCGACGCCGGCCGCCCCGGCGGCGGTGTTGAACGACGCCCCGCGGATGGGCTGCACCGTGCCGAGGTCCAGCGTGATGCTGGCGTTGCTGGCGCGGGTCCAGCCGACGGTGGACTTCTGCGTCCAGAAATGGCCTTTCGTGTACAGGCCATCGGTGAGCTGGGTCTTGTCGCCGGGGTCGGTGCAGTAGCTGTAGTTGGGTCGCGGCTCCAGTTTATAGGCGCTGCCCCGCGCCAGGTTTTCGGCGGGTTGCGGCACCGCCGCGGCCGTGGCGCAGTGCGCGCCGACCAGCAGACCGAACAGCAGGCGTTGCAGGGCAGGCTCCATGATGGCGGCGGACAGTTTCCAAGGATGGGGAAGACAACGCAAGCGCTAATCCCGGCCGGCTGCGCTGTCGCGCTTGCTTGACGGAGAAGGTATGGCTTATACTAGACCCACATGCATGGGTCCAATAACAAGGAAGAGCCGGCGGCTGCGCCGGCGGAAACCGCGGCGATTCTCAGCGAGCGCTGGCGGCTCGCGACGCTGGATCGCGAGCAGGTGACCCAACTCGGGTTTATGGCGGCGATCATCGGGCTGCTCTTTGTGCTGTTCCATCTCCTGGGCAACATGGTCGAGCAAAACGTGGGCAGCCGGTCGGCGTTTGCCTGGATGCTGTCGCGCTGGAGTGACAGCATCTCCTATGGTGGCGCGGACTATTCGCACGGTCCGCTGATCCCCCTGGTGAGCCTGGCCGTGCTTTGGGTCAAGCGGCGCGAGCTGATTGCCGCGCCCAAGGCGGTCTGCCAGTGGGGGCTGGCGGTGATCGTGCTCGCGCTGACGGTCCACTGGCTGGGGGCGAAGATCCAGCAGACGCGTCTCTCGCTGGCGGCGCTGGTCATGCTGCTGTGGGGCGTGCCGCTCTACTTTTATGGCTGGCGGGTGGCCAAGATGCTGATTTTCCCGTGCGCCTACCTGATCTTCTGCATCCCGCTGACCTTCCTGGACACGCTTTCGTTCCCGCTGCGCATCTTTGCCACCTCCTTCTCGACGCACATGGCGAACCTCCTGGGCATCGGGGTCTATAGCTCCGGCTCGCGCATCCTCTCCGACACCTCGGCCGGGTTCAGCTTCGACGTGGCCGACCCGTGCAGCGGGCTGCGCTCGCTGCTGGCGATGACCGCCCTGACGGCGGTCTACGCGTTCTTTACGCAGAAGACGCAGGTCAAGAAGTGGCTGCTGTTCCTCGCCTCCATCCCGCTGGCGCTGGCGGGCAACTGCGCGCGTATTCTGAGCATCATCATCGTCTCGGCGGCGTTCGGCGAAAAGGCCGCGCTGAAGATCTACCACGACTATTCCGGCTACATCATGTTTGTGGTGGCGGTGAGCCTGATGGTGGGCGTGGGTGTGCTGATGAACCTGGATTACCGGCAGCAGTGGCGGCGGTTCAGGACCTGGCTGCTGACGAGGGAAGGCGTGGCCGAGGGCCGCTGACCGGGGAGCATTGTGAAATACCGTCAGTTTATCATTGTGGTGGTCTTGCTGGTGTTGACCGTGCTGGCGCTCCAGTTCACCGTGAATGTGGAGATGGTCGACCAGCCGGGCATCCGCATGGTGCTGCCGCCGCAGCTGGGCGCCTGGCGCGGCGCCGAGTTGCGGTTCTGCCACAACGCGGCGTGCCTGAAGGATTTCACGCTCAGCCAGCTCGTGGCGCCGGACAAGTGCCCCGCCTGCGGCGCCGAGCTGCACACCATGAGCTTGGTGGAATACGAAAGCCTGCCCAAGGACACCGGCTTCATCAAGGGGAAATACACCAACGCCGTGAGCGAGGAGGTCTTCGTCTCGATTGTGCTGAGCGGGCGGGAACGCGAGAGTATCCATCGCCCGGAACGCTGTCTAGTGGGCCAGGGCAACAGCATCGCGGGCAGCCATGTGGTGAAGGTGCCGCTGGCCGGGCAGGCAGCGCTCGGCGTGATGGTGCTGGAGACGACGCGGCCGCTCGACGTGCGCAGCGGCAAACGGGTGCTGAACGGCTATTACGCCTATTGGTTTTCCGGACAAGGCCGCATGACGCCCTATCACTGGGAACGCATGTTCTGGCTCGCCTGGGACCGCATCGTGCACAGCGTGGCCCACCGCTGGGCCTACATCGCCATCGCCGGCCGGCGCGATGCGGAGTCCAAGAAGTACGAGGCGCAGATTGTGTCGTTCAGCGGGGCGCTCTATCCTGCGCTGCTGCATGCGCCGGTGCCGTCCACCCCGGCCCCCGGAGGTCCGTGAACAGTCTGCAGCCAGCCCCCGCGCCACAGGTCCCGCCGGCGCCTGCGCAGCCCGCGCCCCTCGGGGTCCTCGCGGTGCCCCCGGGCGACTCGTTTGTCGAGGCTTTCCACATGTCGCGTCCGGCGGCGGATTATTCCTACTACATGCGCATCACCATGAACGCCGTGGTGGTGATGCTGGCTGACGCGCTGGCCCTGCTGATCGCGCTGATGTTGGGCGGTTTGATCCGGCTCGCCTGGCTCGGTCAGTTCCTCGTGGCCGATGTCGGCGGGCTGCTGATCCCCGCGTGGTGGCTCGGCTCGATGGTCCTGCGATTGACGCCGGGCTGGGGCGTCAGCGCGGTCGAGGCGGTCCGTCGCATGGTCTTGCTCACGCTGGCCGTCATGGCCTTCCTGAGCTTTGTGCTGTTCATCACCCACACGTCGGACGTGGCCAGCCGTTTCGCCTTGTTGAGCACCTGCCTGGTCGCCGCGCCGCTGGTGGGGCTGATGCGCAGCCTGGTCAAGTGGCTGCTGCTCCATTTCCATCGCTGGGGCATCCCGGTCGTGCTCTATGGCTGGGGCTCGGTGCTCGAGCATGTGGCCCGCGTCCTGCAGCAGGAGAGCGGGCTGGGCTATCGCGCCATTGGCGTCTTCGACGACGCGGCCCCGCGCGGGGCCCTCATCGCCGGGCTGCCGGTGCTCGGTTCGATCCAGGAGAGCACCTTTCAGGCGCCGTGCGCCATCCTCGCCGCCGGCGAAATGCGGCACGGCCAGGTCGCCAGCCTCATCGAGGGCCCGCTGGCCTATTACCGCCATGTCATCATCATCCCCGACCTACTCGACGCGCCCTCGCTCTGGGTGAAGCCGCGCGAATTTATCGGCGTCATCGGCTTGGAAATCTCCAACAATCTGGTCAAGCCGGTGGACCGGTTTTTCAAGCACACCTTCGAGCTGGCGCTGGTGGGGCTGCTCCTGCCGCTGTGGCTGCCGCTGCTGGCAGTGCTGGCGTTTCTGGTCTGGGCGGAAGACCGCGGCTCGCCCTTCTACGCCCAGGAGCGCATCGGCTATAAAGGCCGCCTCATCCGCACGTTCAAGCTGCGCACGATGGTGCGCAATGCCGAGGCGGTCCTCGCCCGGCACCTCGCCGCCGACGCGCAGCTCCGCGCCGAATGGGAGGCGCACTGCAAGCTCAAGCACGATCCGCGCATCACCGCGGTCGGGCGCTTCCTCCGCCGCACCTCGCTCGACGAACTGCCGCAGCTCTTCAACGTGATCGCCGGCAACATGGCCCTGGTCGGCCCGCGTCCGCTGCCGGCCTACCATGAAGAAAAGCTGCCCGCGCGCCTCCGGGAAGTCCGGCACCGCGTCCGCCCCGGCATCACCGGCCTCTGGCAGGTTTCCGGGCGCAGCAATGCCGGCAACGCCGGCCTGGAACGCTGGGACCAATATTATGTCCGCAACTGGTCCATCTGGCTGGATATCGTCATCCTTGTGCGCACCATCCGCGCCGTGTTCCGGGCCGACGGCGCCTACTGAGGAAACAGCACATGACCTGCATGCCCCCGACGCTTCAACGGATCCTGACGCTGGCGGTCGCGTCCCTGCTTTATCTGCCGGCCCAGGCGGTGACCTTTTATTCCACCGGCGATCCGGCCTTCAACACCACCGCGCCCACGGGCGCCTACCTCGACAGCGGCTGGCAGTGGGAAGGGCTGCTGGAGCGGGGCGGCAGCAAATTCCTGGGCACCGCCATCGGCCCCCACTGTTTCATCACGGCCAAGCATCTGGCCGTGAACACCAGCTGGACCTTCAGCTACGAGGGCCAAACCTTCGCGGTGGCGGCGGTCACCAACGACCCCGGCAGCGATCTGGCCGTGTGCTACGTCAGCGGCACGTTCGCGGACTATGCGCCGCTCTATACCGGCAGCGCCGAAGCCGGCCAGACCTGCGTGGTGCTGGGACGGGGGACGGATCGCGGGGCGGCGGTCACCAACCTGGACCTGCAGCTCGCCGGATGGAAGTGGGGCGCCGTCAGCAGCACCGAGCGCTGGGGCCTCAACGTGATCGAGGAGACGGGCGTCGCCGACGGGAACCCCTATCTCGCCGCCAATTTTGACGCCGCTGGCGGGGCCAGCGAAGGCATGTTGACCGGTGGGGATTCGGGCGGCGGTTTGTTCCTGGAGGATGGCGGCACCTGGAAACTGGCTGGCATCAACTGGACGGTGTTCCCGAACCTCTTTAACACCACGGCCAGTGACGTCGGCAGCTTCAACGCGGCCCTGTTCGACTGCGGCGGCCTCTATTACAAAGGTTCCTCGGGCTGGCACTATCTGCCCAACTCCGCGCCAGACATCCCGGAAAGTTTTTACGCCACGCGGATTTCCACGCAAGCCGACTGGATTGCGAGCGTCATCCCCGAGCCCAGCGGCGTTTTCATCATGGGCCTGTGCGCGCTGCTGGCAGGGCGTTCCTTCCGGCGTTGGCGTTCTTGACGGCCTACGCCGTTCGCGCCACCCGCCAGCTCCGTTGCCGCCGCGTTGGGTTACCTCTGGCGGGCTGCAAGAGGAAAGCTGCGCACGCCCAGCTTGCGGATGGCCGCCTCGATCGCAGGATGCGGCTTCACATAGAGCAGGATCAGGCGCGCATCGCCGGCCAAGGGCCATTCGAGCACTTGGAGGCCGGCCACGTCGGCGGCGGCTGGCAAGGCCACATGAAAGGCCGGCCACTGTTCCAACTCCGCGGACGTGTAGCAGCTCCGTCCCCGGACGTCCCCGTGAATGATCCAGGGGTGGTTGAGCAGCAGATGGACGCCGCGTTCCTGGAGATAAGCCCAAGCAGCGATCCGCGAATGGCCCGGCCGGTTGCCCAGCCACCGCGTGCTGGGCGGGATCGGAAGGCCTTTGTGCGCGATCTGACGGTCGGCCAGGCCCAACAGGTCCACACACGGCAAGCCGGAATAGTAGGGGATGGCTCCGGCCGCCGTGGTGGCGATCGTCACGCCGTTGGTCGCCGGCCCGAGCGCGCTTAGCGCCTCCCCGACCGTGTGCCACGTGGCGGCCAACTCCGCCAGATCGCGTACCGAGGAAAGGCCGGGTATCGGCGGCAGGTACGGACGGGCCAGCGTGCAGCCGAGCAGCAGCGCCAGCAGCGCGCCGCGCCCCGCCCGCGAACGGATGCCGTATACGAGCGCCGCCGCCGCGAGGATGAAGACGAAAGGCAAGATGGGCACCAGCAGGCGGAATTCCATGAAATCGCCGCCCACCTTTACGATATAGGCGCACCACAGCAGGCTGGCCGCCAGCAACACGGCAAGGCCGCGCCGGGGGCCCGCGGGCCAGACCTGGCGCCGGAGCGCGCCGGCGCGGACGCAGGCCGGCGTCAGCAGGAACAACCCATAGCACGCCACAAACCCGGCCAGATACAGCGCGCCGCGCAGCCACGACACGCCCGCCGTCTTGATGTAAAAGGTGTTGGGCAGCAGGTCCCCGTAGTAGTGCAGCTTCCAGAGCAGCCACGCGCCGACGACCAGGAGCGGCAGGGCGCCGAGGCGGCCGGCCATCTGTAGCGCTGCGGCCAGCGGTTGGCTGTGGCCGCGGACCGTGGCGATAGCGACCGCTGAAAACAGCACGACCAGGAGCGCGGAATCCAGGCGGGTCAACAGCAGCAGCGTGAACACCAGCGCCAAGCCCCACTGGGTCCCGGGCGTCAGCCTGTCCTCGCGGGCCAGCCCGCGGAGCGTCAGCCAGGCGGCGGTGGCAAACAGCAGGGCTTGGAGCTGGGTCTCCAGGCCGCCGGTCGCGTAACAGCTGAAGGTGTAGTTCGTGCCGAGCAGCACCAGCGCCAGGGGGGCGACACCCGCTTCCCGGAAAAGGCGCCGCGCCAGCGCGAAGGTTGCGGTGAGGGTACCGGCAAACAGGAGCAGGCCAGAGCCCAGGGCGAACGCCACGGGGTCCCAGCCGCAACGGAACGGCACCGCCAGCCAGAGGGTCCAAAGAAAATTGGTGTAACCCTCGACCCGTTCGCCCGGGTTGAAAACCAAGCCATGACCGGCCGCAAAGTTCGCCGCATACCGGAAGGAGATGAAGGCGTCATCCTGGACGAAACGGTGCCACCAGGCGAGCGCGCACAGGGCCAGCACGAGCGCAGCCGGAAACGCTGGACTGCGCGCGATGGCTGCGAGGATGCGCTTGGCGTCGCTGGCTGTCATGCAACGGATGGCATAACAAATCGGCGGAACGATGTCACGGCCCGGCTCGTGGCGGGGGACGCTGCATCGACAGCCTGACCGGCGGCTGTTAAGCTTTGCTCATGTTTTCTGCTGCACAGCTCCGTGGCGTCTGGGCGGCCTGCCTGCTGCTGCCCTTCCACGTTGGCGCGCTCGAGCCGCACGAGTTGCTCCTCGCCGTCAACCAGAACTCGCCCCGCTCGCTCGAGCTGGCCAACCGCTATGCCGCGCTCCGTGGCGTGCCGCCGGAAAACATCGTCTACCTTGACCTGCCCGCGAGCGTCCTCGCGCCTGTCGCTGCGGTTTCCTCCAACGAATTCGCGCGCCACATCTGGCAGCCGCTCGAGGCGGCCTTGCGCGAGCGCCGGCTGCTCGGCCGCGTCCTCGGCGTCGCCTACTCCTGCGACTTTCCCGTGCGCGTCAGCACGGCGCCGGAGCTCTCGCTGACCGGCGCGACGTTCGTCCGCGGCCAGTTCCCGGCGGCCGACCTGGTCGCCACCGGCCTCTACGCCTCCGCCTTCTTCGCCGGCCCGACGCGGCCCGCCGGTGCCGTCGCGCCCAGCCGTTCCCTCGGGTGGTTCCGCGACGCCGTCCCGCCGCCGCGCCTGCTGCCGCTGCCCGCGATGCTGCTCGGCTATGCCGGCGCGCGCGGCCTCGAGCCCCGGGAGATCTTCGAGGGCCTGGAAAAAGCGGGCCAGCCTTTTGCCCGGCCTTGGCAGGGCGCCTTTTTCCTGCACGCCAGCGACGATGTGCGCAGCAAGATGCGCGACTGGCAGTTCGCCGCCGTGCGCGACGAACTGGCGGCGCTCGGTGCGCCCGCCTGCCTCACCAACGCGCCGCCCGGCGCCGGCGCCCCCGTGCTTGGCTTCATGACCGGCGCCGCCCGGCCGGCGCCGCCGCAGGGTCGCTTCGCATCCGGCGCCTATGCCGATCACTGCACCAGCTATGCCGCGTACTTCCACGGCAGCGACCAGACGAAGCTCACCCTCTGGCTCCGCGCGGGGGCGGCCTGCAGCGCGGGCACGGTCGCGGAGCCGCTGGCGATCTGGACCAAATTCCCCGGCGCGCGCTTTTTCGTCCATCAGGTCAACGGCTGCTCCGCGCTCGAATGTTTCGCGCTCAGCGTCCGTTGCCCTTTGCAGCTGCTGCCGGTCGGCGATCCGCTGGCCGCGCCCGGGGCGCCGCAGTTTTCCGCGCGGCTGGTCCTGCAGACCGGGGGGCCGCGGTGCGGCGCCCAGCTCATCCTGTCCGGGGCCCCCACCAACCCGCCGCCGCGGTACTCCTTTTTTCTGGACGGGCGCGAGGCCGCCCACGCCTCGTTGCGGTCCGGCATCGTCTTCGACACGGCCAAACTGCCCGAGGGCTATCACCGCCTCCGCGGCGTCGCCACCTGCGGCGACACGCTCCGCTTCAGCGCGCAGGCGGGCGCCGGGTTCGTCTGGAACCCCGGCGGGAAGATGCCCGTCCTGTATGGCCTGGCGGCCGGCGCCCGCATCAGTTCGACGAACGTGCTGCAGGTGCAGATCACGGCGCCCATCGCGGCGCGCGAGGTCGGCCTGCTGCAGGGCGAGCGGCTGCTGGTGCGCGGCCCCGCGCGCAACCTCACGCTCGACCCCGCCCGGCTGGGCGCCGGACCGGTCGAGCTGCAACCCGTCGCATGGTCGCTGGATGGCACGGCCAGCCGCGGCGAGCCGGTCGCGTTCGAAGTCGTGACCGTGGCGCCGGCCGCGGAGCCGGAACATTTCCAGGCCTTGGAAAAGTTTTCCGCCAATTTTCCAAACCTTGGAAAACTCGAAACGAACGCGGCCGGCGCCTGCGCGTTCAGCACCACCAACGCCTGCGCGCTCGCCGCCGGGCCGGCCGCCGCCGTGCGGGAGCTGGCCGTCACGCTGACGCCGACGGAGTCCTCGCTCGTCGCCTGGGCGCGGGCCGGGCTGGCCTTCAACGTGCGCGACGAAAGCAACTTCGACTTCTTCGGCCTCAACGGCGAGGCCGGCGGCTGGGTGCTGGCGCAGGTGCGCGCCGGCAGCTTCCATGTGGTCGCCGAGCGCGGCCGGCCGGTGCGCGCCGGGCAGGACTACCGCGTGGGGGTCCGGGCCGGCGCCCGCGGCGTGGAGTGCCTCGTAAACCGCGAGCAACTTTTCGAGGGCGCCGGTGTGCAGCTGGGGAAGGCGGCGTTTGGCATCGCCGTCAGCGGCGCCGGCGCCGCCTTCAGCCGCCTGCAGTCCTGGCCCGCGGGGCTCCGCCCGTGAAGGGGGCCGCGCGGGTTTGAGTTTGCCGCCGGCGCGGGACGAGCGCCGGCCCGCGGCCCGACGCGGGCAGCCAGACGGGCGTGCGGAGGGAATTCCAGCGCATCCGTTTGCACTAGCGCGAAGGCTTTCCCTGTCCGGGGAAGCGCGCCGTCCGCCTTTCCCCTGGCGCACAGGCAGCCTCCGGCCACCGCCAACCAGCACACCGCCAGCGCCCGGTCTTCCCGCCCGGATGGCGGCACGTGAAATGCTTCGCCTATACGGTGCGGCGAAGCAGGTTTGCAAAGGCTGGGGGTGGAATATATATTCGCCCCGGATGTGGCCGATGAGCATGGATTTGAACAACGTGACGCGCGACTGGGACTATGAGCCCCAGCGGGTGACTGCGCGCTGGATCCAGATGGATACCGGGCGGATGTCGCTCCAGCTGCGCGTGGACCTGGGCGTGTTTCAGATGGAGCTGTCCGGCCGGCCGGACGGCCAGCTCATGCATGGCGCGCCGACGCTGCTGCAGCACTACCTGGCGCTGGAGAAGGCGCTCTCGGCCGACGATGCGGCGCTGCGTCTCGACGAGAAGGCCTGCGGCGCGCTCCAGCAGGAGGCGATGCAGTTCTATTACCGCTATATCGCCTTTTTCGCGTTGCGCGAATTCGACGGCGTCATCCGCGACACCGGCCACAACCTGAAGATCATCCAGTACGTGATCCGGCATGCGCCGGACGAGTTGCGGCGTGCGTTTCTGCCTTTCTATCCCTACGTGCGGATGATGAACGCCCGCGCGCGCGCCGAGAAAGCCACGGCGGCCAAGCATTTTGACGAGGCCCTGGCGGCGCTCGAGGCCGCGCGCGCCGAGATCGAGGCGTTCTGTGTCGAACATGAGCTGGGCGAGCTGCCCGTGGCGGCGCCCGCGCTGGCGACGCTGCGCGAGCTGGCCGAGCAGGTCGTCCGCCAGAAGCCGCGCAGCCCGGCCGAGCGGCTGCGCGAGGAGCTCGAGCGCGCGATCGCGGCGGAGAATTATGAGCGCGCCGCCGCGCTGCGCGACGAGTTGCATCGCCTGACCGCGCAAATGGCGCCGCCGGCGTGAGGCCGGGCTGGTGGCGGGGCCGGGGCGTTCTCCGGAGGTCAGGGACGCGAATTTAGTCATTGGCAGCAGGAGCGGGTGGGGCCTATAGTCCGCGGTGCGCCCTGAATGCCGTGCGCTGAAGGAAGACAACATGAAACGACAACAAGCTGTCCGCGTGAGCCGGGCCTTTACGCTGGTCGAGTTGCTGGTGGTGGTGGCGATCATCTCCATCCTCGTCGGCCTGCTGCTGCCGGCCGTGACCGGCGCCAAGCAGAGCGCCAACAAATCGGCCTGCCTGAGCAACATCCGGCAGTGCGGCACGCTGCTGTTCCTGGCGATCACCGATACGCGGATGTACCCCAACACCACGGTGGGGAACCAGCTCTTCAGAATCCCGGGCTTCACCAACAGCTCCGTGGACACGAAAATCCTGGAGTGTCCCAGCGATCGCGGCCTGACCGCCGGCGGTTCCTGCTTCAACGACAACAACAAGAACAACCCTTCGGCGAGCTATTATTACGCCGACACCGACGACGCCGGCTGGGTGACCAAGCTTTGTTCCCCCGCCAACGGCAGCGGCCGCCTGACCTCCATCTCGACGCCGAGCAAGAAGGTGGTCTTCTATGAAAAAACGCTGACCAAGCCGCTGGCGAGCGGCAGCAAGGGCTGGCATAACAAGCTCCAAAGCGGCGCCTGTGTCTTCGTGGACCAGCACAGCACGGTGGCGTTTGCCACCAACACCGCGGCCTCCGCCAAGGGCACGCCCAACGGCGACTTCTATTGAACCGCCGCCGCCGGCAGGGCAGGGCCTACCGGCAGCGTGCGGGCGGGCCGCCCGCCCCCGGCGGGCACAAGTCCTGCCTTTAACCCTAACTGAACGGCCAATCCCATGAACGTCCCGCTCCTCGATCTCAAAGCGCAGTACCGCACCATCCAGCCGCACATCGAGGCCGCCGTCGCCGAAGTGTTCGCCGCCCAGGCGTTCATCCTCGGGCCCAAGGTGCAGGCCTTCGAGCAGGCGTGCGCCGCCTACTGCGGCGCGCCGCATGCGGTCGGCGTCTCGTCCGGCACCGACGCGCTGCTGATGGCGCTGATGGCCGAGGGTATCGGCCCCGGCGACGAGGTCATCACCTCGCCCTACACCTTTTTCGCCACCGCCGGCTGTATCGTGCGGCTGGGCGCGAAGCCGGTGTTTGTGGATATCGAGCCGCGCTCGTTCAACATCGATCCGCTGCAGCTCGCCGCGAAAATCACGCCGAAGACCAAGGCCATCATGCCGGTGCACCTCTACGGCCGCATGGCGGAGATGGACGCGATCAACGCGCTCGCGCGGCAGCATCAGCTCGTCGTCATCGAGGACGCGTGCCAGGCGATCGGCGCCGAATACCGCGGCCGGCGCACCGGCGCGTGCGGCGACTACGGCTGCTTCTCGTTTTTTCCCACGAAGAACCTCGGCGGCGCGGGCGATGGCGGCCTGATCACGACCGGCGCCGCCGCGCGCGCCGCCAAGCTGGTGGCCCTGCGCAACCATGGCATGGAGCCCAAATACTTTCACAAGCTCATCGGCGGAAACTTCCGGCTCGACGCGCTGCAGGCCGTCGTGCTGCAGGTCAAGCTGGGCCACCTCGATGCGTGGACCGCGGCGCGCCGCCGCAACGCCGCGCGCTACGAAAAGCTGTTCCGCGCCGCCGGGCTCGCGCCGCAAACCGTCACGCTGCCGACCACGCCGTGCGCCGCAGCCGGCCAGCCGGATGGCGAGGCCTGCCACTGCCACGTCTTCAACCAGTACATCGTCCGCGTCCCGCGGCGCGATGCCCTGCGCGCGTTTCTGGGCGAGCGCGGCATCGGGAGCGAAGTCTATTACCCCGTGCCGCTGCACCTGCAGGAATGTTTCCGCTACCTCGGCCACCAACCCGGCGACTTCCCCGAGAGCGAGCGCGCCGCCGCCGAGACGCTCGCGCTGCCGATCTATCCCGAGCTCTCCGACGCCCAGGCCGAATGCGTGGTCGCCACCATCGGGGAATTTCTGCGCGGCTGAAGCGCGGCCTGTCGAGGGGCTCTAGTGCGGCGACCCGCACCTCCCACGGCCGCCAAACCGGCGGCCGGGTCTGCGAGCGGTGGGGTGTAAGGGCTGCCGTAGAAGCTCGACAGTTGACCATCCGAAAAGAAGGCCAGTGGCCAACCCCCACGCATCATGCGTTGGAACACGGCGCAAACAGGCGGCACTGGTGCGTAGCTTTAGGCTGACCCTGGCTCGCAGCGCAAGCGAGGGTGGGCAATGTCAAGGTTGGCGAATGCCCACGGTCGTAGTTGCGCCCCCACCATCCGTTACGGTCAACGTGTTATCTCCGGTCTCCGCCGAAGTCCGAGTGTACGTAACCGTTGGAGTGGGATTGGCAGGGCTAAGCTCACCAGATGAATTGCCTAGTGTCCAATTGTACGGCGGTATGCCGCCACTGGCGGTGAAGGTCTGGTTGGAACCGACGCCGTTCAAGGTGGCGCTGCCCGGCGATATAAGTATGCCCGCGCTGATGGGCGCGATGCCCGCGACGCCATAAAAACCTCGGAAACGATCCGGCTCCACCCACTGGCCGGTCATGGTGGCCGTCGAGCCGCTGCCTATGAGCGTGCCGTTGATGGTGACGGCCGCACCCACCGAGGTTACGCCCTGCAGCGTGAAGGCGGCGTTCACATTGCTGCTGCTGTTGCCGCCCACGTACAGAATATCGCCGACCGTGCCTTTGAACATGCCGCCGTTATTGTCCACCGCCTGGAGCTGGTTGCCCATCTGGCTGAGCGTGAGGGAGGAGACCGGCGCGCCGCTGTTGCCCGAAACCATCAAACCGCCGCTGGCGCCGATATAGCTGCCGGAAAAATTACCGTTGGCACCCGCGACCACGTCGTTCGGATTGCCGACCTCGCAGCCCGGCAGCAACCCGACGGCGGCCAGGCCGAGCAGCAGCGCCGGCGCCATCATCAATCCAATTTTTACCTTCATAGATTCTCCCTCGCGCAAACCGGGCGGCACTCTAGCCCGCCGCCCGACGGGCCGCAAGCCGCGTTTTCCAATCTTGGAACACAACGGACGACGGCCCTGAAAATTGCCGCGCCCCCACCGCTTTCGTCACCCCTGCGCCAGCCACCATCCTCGTCAGGGCACGTAGCCGAGCCGCTTCAGCACCCAGAAGTTTTTCTGCCAGTGCTTCTCCACGCGGATCCAGAGCTCCAGCTTCACCGGCACGCCGTACATCTCCGCCAGGTCCCGCTCCGCCGCGGCGATGACGCCCTTGAACAGCCGGCCCTTCGCGCCCAGCAGGATCGGCTTCTGCGACGACTTCTCCACCAGGATCGCGCCCTTCACCAGCCAGCCCCCGGGCTTTTCAACGATCTCCTCGATCTCCACCGCCAGCGTATGCGGCAGCTCGTCGCGCAATTCGTAGAAATATTTTTCGCGGACGACGTCGCCCATCGCCAGCTTGCGCGGGTAGTCGGTCAGCACGTCCCCGGGAAACAGCTCCTCGCCGACCGGGATCAGCGAGAACAGCTTGGTGACGAGTT
>CAIWHP010000074.1 GCA_903912445.1 uncultured Lentisphaerota bacterium | reverse complement strand
TGATGGGCAGATACGAGGTCAGGAATTGTGATTTCAAGCGATTCAAGGCAGATCACAACAGCGGAAATTACAAGGACAAACCTTTAGGTGGCGACAGACAACCGGTTGTTCATGTGTCATGGGATGATGCCAAAGCATTTTGCGCTTGGCTTACGCAAACGGAGCAGGCTGAGAGGGTGATCAGCAAAGACCAATCTTATCGCCTACCTACAGAAAAGGAATGGGAGCTGGCGGCAGGAAAAGCGGGATACCCATTTGGAAAAAAATGGCCGCCATCGGGCAAGGCGGGCAACTATGCGGATGAAACCGCCAAACGTGACCTTGGCGAGACTTCGATTATAGACGGCTACGATGATGGTTGCGCCGTCGCGGCTGAACAAGGCGCTTTTGACCGCAACAAATCCGGCTTTTACGATATGGGCGGAAACGTCGCGGAATGGTGCAAAGATTGGTTCGACCAGAAACAAAAATCCCATGTGATCCGGGGCGGCTCTTGGAAAACCGCCAAGGCAGAAGAAGCCGAAACCAGCGCTCGCCGAGTACAGGATGGTGAAAGTGAAGATGTTGGATTCCGCATTGTGCTCAGTGGGCCTGGATTTAGGCGTTGATTCTTAGACTGCCCGCTGATTTTTGAACCGTAGAGGTTATGCAGGTGGAAGCCTCCGGCCCGGTGGCTGCCGAACTCCGCCGGTGGAAAATTCTTCGCTCGGACGGTGCTGGTCACTAGATAGTAGTCGCCAGACTTACGCTCCTGCCGCACTAGCCGGCACGAGCGCGTGTTCTGCCGCACAGAGTCTACAGTAATCTGCTTGGAAATCCGCTTCAGTTCACGGTGAACTGCATGATGCGCGCGGCGTGGCCGGCGCTCTTGGTGGCCGCGGCAAGGCGCAGGGTCAGCGTGTGCTGGCCGGGCGGCAACTCCGTGCCGAACATGACCGTGCGGGGGTAGTGCAGGCCCTTGCTGTAGCCGTGGAAGAGGTCCACCGCGCGGAACGGTCCGCCGTCCACGCTCGCCTCGAGGATGCCCGCGTCCGGACCGGCAACGATGAACGCTCCGACCGCGGTGCCGGTGAAGTCGAGCGTCGCCTCCGCGCCGGGCGTGGTGGCGCAGAGCATGGGCAGTTCGGTAAAGCGGCTGCGCTTCGAGCCGGGCAGCTTCTTCCAGTCGGGAATCTCCAGCGTCCAGCCCTGCTTGCTGTGCGCGAGCTTCGGATCCACGAACCGGCCGGCGGCGTAGCTCAGCGGATCGAGCGGCGCGGCCGGCAGCGCATGGGCGGCGGGTTTTGCCTCGGCCGGCAGCGGCTGGTCCCACCGGGCGCGGACAAATAATTCGTCAATCATCTTTGCGGCGATCGCGTTGCCGAACGGCGCGGGATGGGTGCCGCCGAACTTCTGCCAGGTCAGCTGGCCCGCGGTGATTTCGTCGGCCACTTCCTTTGCAAGGTTGATCGTGGAGACCGCGTAGTGCTGCGCCACGGCGGTGTGCGCCTCGATCGTCAGCGGCGCCTGGCCGGCTTGCAGCGTCTTGAGCATCTCCGGGTTCACGAAGAACGTGACGACGATATCCATCACCGGATTTTGCAGGCGGGCGTGGCGCAGGATGCCTTCGAGCCCGCGGATGCATTCGGCGCGGGTGTGGCGCGCGTCCTGGTCGTCGTTCACGGCGAACTCGACGAAGAACAGGTCCACCGGTCCCTGGCTCAGGACATCGCGGTCCAGCCGGAACGCGCCGGTGGTCGAGCAGGTCGAACTGATGCCGGCGGCCACGAACTTGAACTTCGTTTCCGGGAACCGCTTTTGCAGGAGGCTGCACACCAGCGGGCGGTAACCCTCCATCTCGGTGATCGACCCGCCGATGAACGCGACCGTGCCCTGCTGCTGGCGCTCGAACTTCGCACGGGCATTGTCGAGGCTGCCGCGGAACTGGACGTTGTCGCCGAAAAGCGCGGTGGATTTGGCCGGGTTGGCAAGCCTTTCGGCCGCTGCCGCGCCAAGCGCGCCGCATAGCAAGATGAGTGATAGAAGTTGTTTTTGCATCGCGACGCTATCAAACCCGCTTGCCGCGTTCGCGTCAATGGAATCCCGTGCGTGGTTGCGCAAGAACACGGTGCTTTTTCTCGATAGACAACCTGGCCTGCCTCGGAGAAAGAGGGACAGACGCCGACCAGTGACCGCCGAGCCGCTCACTGCCCAGCATCTGACCCTTGCGGCGAAACAGGTCTTCCCGGACTTATGATCAGCACGACCCCGGCCCCGTTTACGATTGAGCTCGCCCAACGCCGCGCGCCCGGCTTGGCCTTCCGCCCCGCATACCCGCCCCGGGCTCTCTCCCACGCAAAAATTCACCCCCAAGAAGGCTTGCTTTTGCGGGGCGCTGCGCAAACATGTGTATGTGATGTTTCAGCGTCAACCTGCGGCCGAAAAATGGCGCTCCCCCGGCGGGCGCGTCGAAGCAATTTCTTATCTGGAGGAGGGCTGACCGTGACATTCCGCAGTCTTGCGCTCATCGGGTTCGCGTGGCTGGGAATCGGAACTTTTAGCTGGGCCAAAAACGCGCCCTTGGTGCGTGACGGTCAGTCGTTGGCCACCATTTTGGTCAGTCAGACGGCGAGTGAACAAATCACTCAAGCGGCGAAAGCCCTCGCCGACCACATAGAGCAGGCCTCGGGCGCCAGATTGCCTGTCGTGACCGATGACGCTGACTTTAAGGGCCTGGTCATCGTCGTAGGCAAGACCAAGCTGTCGGCCAGCGATCAATTGCCCAAGCATCTCGACGACGATGGGTTCGTCATTCAGGTGAAGGACGACCGCATCTCCATCCGCGGGCCGACCGATTGGGGGACGGAGTTTGGCGTGTATGCGTTCCTCGAACGATATGTGGGCGTTCGTTGGCTGCTGCCGGGGCAGGATGGCACCGACGTGCCGGTGGCGAAGACGATTGAAGTTCCTGAAGAAACGGTGCAGGACTCGCCCGCGTTCTTCTCGCGGCTCTTCAGCGGCCTGAGCGGTGCGCCGCAAGCCCAGTGGGCGCAGTTCAACCGTATGCACGGTCGCGTGAAGTTCCACCACTACCTCAAGCATATCTTTCCGCCCGAGACCTACACCCGGACACACCCGCAGTTTTTTCCGATGAAGGATGGCAAGACGCGCTTCCTGCCGGCGGACATCAACACGCATGGCTGGCAGCCCTGCTTCACCGTCCAAGGCACGGTCGAGGAGGCCGTCAAGAATATCGTCCGCCACTTCAACGAGCATCCAGAGGAAACGTCGTTCTCGCTCGGGGTCAACGACAGCAGCGGCCACTGCAAGTGTTCCGAGTGCGTGGCGCAGGTGGGCGACGCAAGAAACTTTCTCGGTCGGCCAGACTACTCCGACCTGTACTACGCCTGGTGCAACAAGGTCGTTGAGGGCGTCTTGAAGGTGCATCCGACGAAATGGTTTGGCTGTCTGGCGTACAGCGAGGTCGCCGCGCCGCCGAAAAAGGTCAAGTTGCATCCGCGCCTTATCCCCTACATGACCTACGACCGGATGAAGTGGATTCATCCCGAGGTGGCGGCGGCTGGCAAGGCCGCGACCGAAGCCTGGGCCAAAGCCACCTCCACGCTCGGCTGGTACGATTATATCTATGGCACGCCGTACTGCCTGCCGAGGGTCTACTTTCACCATCTGCCCGAGTATCTGCGCTATGGCCACCAGCAAGGTGTGCGCGCGCTCTACGCAGAACTTTATCCCAACTGGGGCGAAGGCCCGAAACCCTACCTGTTCCTGAAGCTCTGGTGGAATCCGAATCAAGACGTGGACGCGCTGCTGAGGGAGTGGTATGAGCGGTGCGTCGGGCCAGACGCCGCAACCGACCTCGCCAATTACTACGCCATCTGGGAGCGCTTCTGGACCAAGGACATCCTGCACTCCAGGTGGTTCGGTGTAGGGGGGCAATACCTCAACTTCAGCAGCCCTCGATACCTGGCCGACGTGCGTGAGGAGGACATCTGGGAGAGCCGGCGACTGCTGGACGCCTGCCTGGTCAAGTGTCGAACCGAGAAGCAGCGGGCGCGGGCCAAACTGTTGGAGAAGGCCTTCCAGTACTATGAGGCCTCGGCCCTGGCCTATCTGGCTGACGAGAAACGCGAGGCGCTGACGGTCGCCACCGAGTCCGACGCGCTCACGGCCCTGAACCACGGCGAGCTCGGCCTGCGCATGGCTGAGAAGCGGCGACACTTGGCGCTGCAGATCTTTCCCGGCGACCCCGTGCTCCTGAACCCGCTGGGATTTGACAAGTTTCCGACCCTTGCCGGCGAGCAGTGGGGCGGCCGCGGGTTATGGGCCGTGATGGACTGGGTGGCCAAAGGGAAGAATGCCGTGCGCTCGCGGGTCGAAGAGTTGACGCAAAAATCCGAATCGCCGGCGGTTCGCGCGCAGGCGCGCAAGATGCTCAGGGTCGCCGACGGCAAGGCCAAGCCGCTCTCCCTGAATCCTTCGTTCGAGGAAGGCATCGGCACCACATGGACTTACTGGTTGAATCCCGCCCCGGCCGAAAGCGTCAACAAGTCCGTGGGCCGGATGCGGCGGGTCGAGGACGTGGCGCACACCGGAAAGGCGAGCCTGCTCTGCGAGGGCATATATCGCGGCGGCCCGCACCAAAGCATCAAGTTTCCCGGCCCCGGCAGGTATTGTGCGTTGGCCTGGGTTTACGCGCACCAAGGCCAGGACAGCAAGGGTACGGTCGAGCTGTCGCTCACTCCCCGGGGCGACAAGGGCCAGAACCTGACCAGCTTCAGCACCAAGATCATCCCGCCGCCAGGGCAGTGGACGCTCATCGTGGTCGCGGCCGACATCCCCGCCAAGCTTGGCGGCAAGGACGTCGTCAGCCTTCGGCTGTGCCCCATCGTGGACAGCTTCCAGACAAGCAAGATTTATTGGGATGACGTGGCGCTGTGCAAGGAGTGACGACCAAACTTCCATCGCGGCTGTGCAGGTTTTCCCGGACTACGATCAGTATGCCCCCGGTCCCGCATGCGGGTGATTCGCCCAGCGCCAGACGCCTGTCTTATCCTGCCTCACCGAACGATCTCCGCAACCTCTCTCCCGCGCAAATATTCACCCCAAAAAAAATCTTAATTTGCGGGGCCGCGTGTCTCCGGTGGGCGCGCCGAAGCAATTTCTTAGCTGGCATAGCAGCGGATTTCAAACAGCGCGGCGGGCACTTGCGCGCCCGGCGCGGCGAGCTCCAGCGTGAGGCGGTCGGTGCGGACCGGCGCGGGCAGGGTGATGAGGGCGCGCGCTTGGTGGTTCTCCGCGCACTCGGCGAGCACGGTGCCCGCGGCGTCGCGGAGGCGGAAGGTGCGGACGCAGAACGGCGTGACGCGCTCGGGGTGACCCATCAGGACCGACTCCATCGCGTGGTCGAAGTCCGGGTCGAACGCCAGCTCGACGCGCGCGATGGTCTGCGGCGTGTCCCAGCGCAGCGTCAGCGCCGGCTGGTGGTCGCTGAGCGCGGCGAGCCAGGCGTTGGGCTGGCGCGTCGGCCGCTGCTTGCCGTTGACGACATTCGCCGCACCGAAGCAGGCAAGCGGCGGATGCAGCTGCAGCGCCAGATTCTTGCCCTCCGGCCGCCGCTGCGGAATCCAGAACTCGAAGCTCTCGATGCCGATGCCCGGCGGCGGTTCCTGCCGCGGCGTCTTGGCCACGGCGCGGTTGAACTTCTGGCTGATCGCCAGCACGCCGGTGGCGCGGACCTCGCTCAGGTGCGCCGCGATGGCGTCGTTGGCCATCAGGCAGACGAACGCGTAGCGCGGCTGGTCCATCTGCTGCTCGAAGGCCAGCGTGACGTTTTGTTGCTCGCCGGGCTGGAGCGGGAGCTCTAGCACGCCGAGCGTCGTGTCCGGCGTATGGTTGCGCGGCTTGCTGCTGACGCGCAGCTCGGCGCGCAGCGTGGTCGCCTGCGCCACGTCGAACTGGAAGGTGACGTGCGGCAGCGGGCCGGGCTGGACGGGCAGCATCATGGCCCACGACTGCGCCAGCGGCAGCGTCGCCCCGCACGGCGGCAGCGCGGCCAGCGTGTATTCGCTCGACGCGCTGATGACCGCCTGCTGCGCGAGGTCGGCCGGATCGGCGAGCGGCACCTCCGGGATGAACTGACCGCTGCGCAGCAGCTCGCGCTGCAGGCCGGCGATGTGCGGCTCGGCGCCGAGCGCGCGCGGCGTCAGCCCCTGGCGGTGGCACAGCGCGGCGGCGATGCCGACCGCCTGCCCGTTGTGCGCGCAGGTGCACATCACGCGCGTCGAGCCGAACGCGACGTGCGAGGCGCTGATCAGCCGGCCGCCCAGGAACAGGTTGGTGATGTTGCGGCTGTAGAGACAGCGGTAGGGGATCTGGTAGACGCCCTTGCTGTGCCACTGGGTGCAGCCGGGCTGCGGGCTGTAGACGCCCTCCACCGGGTGCAGGTCGATCGCCCAGCCGCCGAACGAGACCGCATCGGCGTGGCGGCGCTGTTCGATCAGGTCCTGCTGCGTCAGGATGTAGTCGCCCTCGAAGCGGCGGCTCTCGCGCTTGCCGGGGATCGTGCCGACCCATTCGAGCGTCATGGTCGCCGCCTCGGGGAACCGGCCGGAGTTCTTGATGTGGTTCCAGACGCCGTAGACGACGCGCCACAGCTCCCACTTGATCTTTTCCGAGTCGTGGATGGTGTCGAGCGCGCCGCCCCATTCGAGCCACCAGAAGCGGCAGCCGTAGTCGCCGGCCTTGATGTCGCGCCAGCGCGGGATCTGTGTGATGTCCTGCAGCGCGAAGCTGGGCGGGATGAACTGCACCGGCCGGCCGGTGTCCTTCGAGAAGAAATACATCGAGTGCCCGAGCAGCTCCTGGCTCGGCTCCGGCGGCGCGAAGCCCTCGCCGAACTCGGCGTGGCCCTCGGCGCCGACGCGGAACGCCGCGCCCGCGAGGAAGCCGACGACGCCGTCGCCGGTCGCGTCACAAAACAGCGGCGCGGCGATTTCATAGACCGTCTCGTTTTGCGAGCAGAAGGCGCGCAGAGCCTTGATCGTGTCGGGCCCGCTCTTGTCCAGGTCATAGACCGCGGTGTTCAGCAGCAGCGTGATGTTCGGCTCGCTGACGACCTTCTCCAGCAGGATGGTGTCGAAGATCAGCGCGTTGCCTTCCGGGTTGCGGTAGAGGTTTTCGACGAGCAACTCGTCGAGCACGCCGCCCTCGCGCGCCCAGCGGTTGTTGTTGCCCATGTGCGAGGTCGCGCCCAGCACCCAGAGCCGGACCTCGCTGGAGGCGTTGCCCCCGAGCACCGGTCGGTCCTGGACCAGCACGACCTTGAGCCCGGCGCGCGCCGCCGTGATCGCGCAGCAGACGCCGGACAGCCCCCCGCCCGCGACCGCGAGGTCGCATGCGAGCCGCTCCAACTGCAGCTGCCGCTTGTCCGCAGGTGTTTCGATTTTCATGTACGGCGCTCCTTATCTTCCGTCCGTTGCGCACGGCGGAGTTTTCCAAGGATTGGAACCTTCCACCAGCCTTTTTTCCAAACCTTGGATATTGTGTCAAAAATGGGGGAGGGGGCGGCCCTTCATCCACGGCGGTCGGTCGCAGGCCGCCGCCACAGAAGCTCCCCTCGCACCCAGAAGCAGCAGGCCGGTTCCCGCGCCATGTCAGAAGGTGCTTGAGCATCGCCAAAGCGCCGCAAAACCCGCTTGCCAGCCGCGCGGCGCGTTCTTAGACTGCTGCATCGTGCTGAAAGGAAACCGCCAACCATGATGACCGACCATGACCGCCGTACGTTCCTGAAATCCGCCGCCGCCATCGCCGCACTCACCGCCTGGCCGACGGGCTGCGCCACGTTCCCCTCCATTCCGCCGGTCACCTCGGCGCGCAAAAGGAAACCGGCCGTGATCCGCGGCGCGTTCTTCTATCCCTCGCAGGAGACCGTCCTCGCCGGGAAGTGCGAGGACAGCTGGCACGTGCAGCAATGGTCCACGTGGCCGGGCAACCAGTTCCAGCCGGAGGCGCAGCAGGAAAAATTCATGGCGAAGCTGCGCGAACTCGCCGAGGGCCTCGATGTGCAGCTCGCGCTCGAAGCCCAGCCCATCAGCACCAGCGCCGGCGTCGAGGCGTTCCTCGCGGACGTCGGCCGGACCAAGCCCGACGCGCTGCTGCTGGTCAATTTCTGGAATACGTTCAGCGCCAAAATCAAACCGATCCTCGCCGCCTACCCCGGCCCGGTCATCCTCTATCACGCGCTCGGCGCCAACCACCAGCTGCCGCCGGAATACTTTCGCAATGCGCCGCACACCTACTACATCCACTCGATGGAGCATTGGGACGCGCTGGAGCGCGGCCTGCGCGCCGTCCACGCCAAGACGCGGCTGGCGCAGAGCCGCCTGCTGCGCGTCTCCGGCAAGCTGACCAAGGAAGCGGACGACTGCGAGGCGTTCTTCGGCCTGCCGATCCACGGCATCCCCGCCGCGCAGTTCAACGACCTCTTCGACCAGACGGTGGTCACGCCGGAGCTGGCGCAGCTGGCGCGCGCCGTCCGCCGCTGCGCCGGGCAGGTGACCGACCTCTCCGACACCGCGTTCCTCGACGGCGTCCGCGCGCACGCCGCGGTGCGGACGCTCATGGAGCGTCACGCCGCCGACGCCATCACCATCGAGTGCCTGATGCTCAAGCACCGCAAGCCGTGTTTGAGCTTCGCGCTCAACAACGGCGCGCTCGTCCCGTGCGGCTGCGAGAACGACCTGAACGCGACGCTCTCGCTGCTGCTCGGCGCCAGCCTCTTCGGGCGCGGCGGCTTCCAGCACAACCCGGAGTTCGACACCGAGCAGAACCTCTACTTCGGCTCGCACTGCACCTGCACCACCAAGCTGCACGGCGCCGCCGGCCCCGACGCGCCCTATGACCTGCGCCCGTTTTTCCACCAGCTGCCCAAGTCGCTCGCGCTCGACGTGCAGTGGCCGGCCGGCGAGACCGCGACGCTGTTCAAGTATCAGACGGTCAAAAAGACGCTCGACGCCTGGCGCGGCGCGGTCGTCACTTCGCCAGGCTGCCCGCCGACCGGCGGCTGCGCGACGCGCGTGCTGCTGAAGATCGAGAGCGTCGCCGACGTGTGCAGCATCTACGCCGGCCCGCATCCGATCCTCTACTGCGGCGACTTTGCGCGGCAGGCGCAGGTCTTTGCCCAGCTCTACGGCCTCGAGCTCCACACCAACCTGCCGCCGTCCGCGCGCCCGCCCGCGCCCAAGCCCGCGGCGTGAGCGCGGCGCGGAAGATCTGGTAGGGCGTCGCCTCTGGCGGAGCCGCCACAGGAGACGGCTTGGTGGGACGATTCGACAAGCTCACCGCCGGCGCTCGCCCTGCCACCAGCGCTGTGCCTTGAGAACTACCGCCGGCAACGGACGACAAACAACTGACCACCGACAGCTTCTTCACTTCGCGTAGCTGTGCATGCCGGAAAAGATGTTCGCGATGTTGACGATGGTGACGGTGAGGACGATGGCGACGAGCCCGGCCACCAGCAGCGCGGCGCAGGTGCGCGGGTAGCGCGCGCCGGTCATCGCGCGGAAGTGGAAGTAGCCGCAGTAGACCAGCCACGTCGCCAGCGACCACATCTCCTTGGGATCCCAGTGCCAGTAGTCGCCCCACGCGATCTTGCCCCAGAGCGCGCCCAGGATGAGGCCGGCGGTCAGCAGCGGGAAACCCGCGCGGGCCAGGCGGTCGGAGGAATTGAAGATTGCCGATTGAAGATTGCCGATTTGTGGAAGGGAAACTTTCCGTTTCCAGAACAGCGCCACCGCCGTCAGCGCGGCGCGGGCGAGCAGGAGATAGGCGGCGAGGTAGACGGTGACGTGCGGGACGAAGAGGAAACTCTGCAGCGCGGGCGGCAGGTCACGCGGCGCGCCGCTGAAGACGAAGCCGACCGGGAAGAGGACAAGGAAGCCGAGCAACGGGTCGAGCGCCTCGGCCGGGGCGGACAGCCAGCGGCGGCAGCACCACGCGAGCGGGTAGAGCGCCACGCCCATGGCCAGAAAGATCTCGAACAGGTTTTGCAGCGGCACATGGCCGGTCTCGAGCCAGCGCCAGCCGAGCGCACCGAGCGCCACGGCCGAGCCGGTCGCGAGCAAGGCCCGGGCCGTGCGCGGCCGGCGCACGAGATGCGCAACGAACGAGAGGGCGTAGGCGGCGAGCGCGGTGTAGATCGTCGCGCCGAGCGGGGTCGCATGCACCATCATGGGGCGCCTCCTTCCGGCGCGCGCCGGCGGAACCAGAAGCGGAGCGCGGTGCCGAGCACGAGCAGCACGAAACCGGCATAGACCACGGTCAGGCCGGAATCGCTGGCGACCAGCAGGACGGAATAGAGGTCGGGGTTGCGCCCCCACGACATCTGATAGAGGTGGTAACCGTGGAAATGCTGCGGGTGGTTGACGGTGATTTCGGCCGGGCGGTCTACGTTGCCGCGGCAGAGGCTGACGGCGCTGCGGTATTGCTTGACCGCCGGCTCCATCTCGACGTAGCGCTGCGGGTAGAAATCCATGCTGAACTTCTCAAGGCGGACATCGAACGGCAACCGGCCGAGCGGCTGGGCCAGCGTCTCATCCCAGACGATGTTGGACTGTTCGCCCTCGTGCAGGACAAGGTAGCTCCACGGAATCTTTTCCGTCCCGCCAAGGCGCGCGGCCAGCGCGTGGCCCGCGTGGGAGTTCCAGAAGGAGCCGAGCAGGATCAGCAGGGTGCCGGCGTGCAGCGCGGCGAGGCCCGGGTCGCGCAGCTTGGCGGCAAAGATGAAGAAGCCGGCCAGCAGCCCGAGCGCGAGCACGCCCCAGACGGGCCAGAGCGGCGGCGCGTTGAACAGGTCCTTCGCATGCTCCGCGCCGAGGAACGAGCCGGCGATCACCATCCCCAGCAGCCCAAAGATGAGCGCGAGGTTGAACCACTGCATGAATTGACGCAGC
>CAIWHP010000073.1 GCA_903912445.1 uncultured Lentisphaerota bacterium | reverse complement strand
GACGGATGCCAAAAGCACCTCCATGCATCTTTATAAAAAGGAATGACTGAAAAATGAAACAGCGAGCATGCCTGCGGTTGGCGCTGGCGTTGGCCTGCTTCACGATCGTCAGCGCCCCGGCGCGGCTGGGCGAGACGGAAGCGGAGAGCGAGCGGCGCTATGGCGCGCCGCTGCCGCAAAACCAGGATCCCTTGACCTTTTCACCCTTGCTCGCAGGAGCCGTGAACCATACCTATACCTTCCAAGGTTGGCACATTCGCGCCGCCTTCGTGGAGGACAAGGCCGTGCTGATCAAGTATTCAAAAATCCCGGCGAAGGACGTCAAGCTGGACATTCAAGATGAGGAGCTGCAGGCGATCTTGGCCGGCGAGGCCAGCGGCTATCAGTGGCGGAAGGCCACCGCCCCGGACGGTCCGCTGCAGAAACTGGCGCTGGCGGCGCTGGCGATCAACAAGGAATTTGTGAACACGAACGGCAACCGCGCACACCTGGAACAGCCCTACTATCACCTGATTATCGAAAGCCCCGCCGCGAAGGCCTTCCTCCAGGCCCGCGCTGCCGCAAAAGAGCAGCAGCGCAAAGCCACCGTGCCGAAGTTCTGAAAAGGGTGGACGACCGTGACCGGAAGGCCGCGCAGGGAACGCGGCCAACAAAGAAAAGCCCTGCGCCGCGGATGCGGCGCAGGGCAGCTCTGCCTGCGGGCCAGGAGCAGGTCAAGTCGGCGTCGGGGGGATCGGGAGGATCTGCCCGCCGGGGCCGATCATCAGGCCGGCATCCCGCAGCGCGGCGTTCGCCTTCGCCACGGCCGTCTGCTTGACCTGTTCGAGGGCAATCTTGGCTTGGGCGGCGTTCGTGGACCACAACGCGAGATTTTGCAGGGCCTTCCCGCTGAGGTTCGCAATCTCCACCACTTGCTTGAAGCCTTCTTCGTGTTGCATGTAGTTGCGGACGCCTTCGGCAACACGGTTGATCGTCAAGCGGACCGTCTCTTCGCCATCCGCAGCGGCGTTCGTCCCCGCGATCTTGCGTTCCTTCTTGGGGTACAACTTGAATTCATCCTGCCCCTTGGTTTTGCGCCAATAACATCCGCTCGGACAATCTTTAGGGGGATGCTTGCCCTTCACTACCTGACCTTCGGTATAATCTGCCATGGTACGTACTCCTGTTTTTTCAACTGGTTATTCCACATCAATGCTAGTGGGGAGCGCATTCTCGCGATCCATGCGGCGAAGTCAAGTCCTGTTGCCAAAATAGTTGGCTCACCTTGCCGGCTGTCAAAACCTCATAGGCAGTCGCAGTTGCATGTAGCGGCACTGCCGGAGTTGACAGAAGGCGCACGTTTATCCGCAGAACGGTCCGATTCCGGCCGCGCTCCTGCCGGCTGCGATCAGTTCCTATCGCTCCCAACTTTCGGGCACAAGTTCCGCCCTTCTTTCCGCGCGTGACAATCGTTTCCCCTCCCCTGGCGTTCCTTTTCATAAAGACCTCGACATCTTTTACCTGTTCCGCTGAGTAGTTTCCGTATGCCTCGAGTAACCCTTGACGCTTCCCGGGTAAAGCGTAGCGGTTATCGATCTACAGGTTCGCGAGCATGATGATGCTGTTTGGCCGAAGATCGATTACAAGCGCCTGGTCCGCTTTCCTAATCTGCTGAGAATCGAAGCTCGTTGTCAGAGGATTGGCAGGGAAACGCCGCCCCCACGCCGCTGCCCCGGGGCCCTTAACGGCAGCTGGCCAGTGCGGCGGCGAGACGGCGTGCGGCGCGGCGTACGGACGGCGTGACGGGCTGGTCGAAGGTCAGATGGGCAGGCTGGATGGCGACAACCACGGCTTCGAAGGCGAACGAGCTCTGCAGGTACTCGAGCAGCACGCTCAAGGGCATCTGGTGCGTCGAGAACGACACGCCGGCGATCTGCTGCGGTTCCAGCACGGCGATGGTGCCCGGCGCCTGGCCGAGGTCGGCGGCGTCCACGATCACCATGTGCGTCGGCGCATATTTTTTGATCGCGCCGGTGCAGTTCTCGGGCGCGGTGTGGCCGCGGAAGAGACGGAATGAGGGCGAATTGTGAATTGTGAAATGTGAAATGGTGGACGGCGGATAAGCTGACGAGCGCGCTGCCGGATGCGTCAGTGCCTTTTCCAGAAAGTCCGCCACGAGCAGCCCGGCGGCGTCATCGCCGCGCAGCTCGGAGCCGACGGCGAGCAGCGCAACGCGCTGCGCGCCTTCAAGCCGTTTTTGCAGCAGGCGGCTCAGGCTGGGCGGCCGGGGCGGGCGGAGCGTCGGGGGCATGGAAGATAAACCGCAGTTTGTGCCGGTCCAACTGGGCCAGCTCGAACTCGTTGGTGACGGTGAGCGCCTTCTTCGGGCAGCTGTCCACGCACTGCGCGCAGTAGATGCACTTGTCGAGGTCAAAGATGCACTCGAAGCGCTTGTCCCCCAGCTTGTTGACGGTGATCGCGTCCGAGGGGCAGTCCTTCTCGCAGATCTTGCAGCCGATGCACTTCTCGGCGAAGAACTTGATCTTGCCGCGGAGGCCCGCCTGCACGACGGCCGGCTCATAAGGATACTTGATGGTGTTGGGCTTGGCGCCGAGATGCGCGAGCACTTCGCCCAACATTCTTCCGGGATACTTCATGGCTTCAAGAATCCTTTCACGACGAGATTGAGCAGCAGCTGGGCGAGCGCGACGGGCGCGAGAATCTTCCAGCAGAAGTTGACCATCTGCTCGATACGCAGGCGCGCCATGATCGTCCGCAAGATCGCGATGAGCGCGACCACCAGCGTGATCTTGAGCAGGTAGACGATGATGCCGAGATACCACGGCAGCGCCAGGCCGAACGGCAGGAACATCGCGACGATCAGCGAGCCGGCGACGACGACCTCGATATCCACGGCCAGCCGGAACAGCGCGAGGTGGCGTCCGGAATATTCCGTGAACGCGCCGGCGACGATCTCGGTCTCGGCCTCGGGGATATCGAACGGCACCTTTTCCAGCTTGCCGAGCAGCGTGACCATGGCCACGCAGAACGCAGGCACGTTCAGCAGCGCCATCAGCGGATGCGCGGTGTAATACGCCGCGATGCCGGCGAGCGACCAGGTGTTGGCCAGCATCGCGGGCGCGAGCACCGCCATGAACAGCGGGATCTCGTACGCGAAGAGCTGCGTCAGGGAGCGCACCGCGCCGATCATGGAATAGAGGCTCGTCGAGTACCAGCCGGCGAGGAAGAACGTCAGCGTCGGGATGGTCAGCAGGTACATCACCACGACGGCGTCGCCCGGGAAGGAGAACAGCGCCCGCGGGCTCCACAGCGGAATGTAGAAGAACGCCGAGATGGTCGCGGTCAGCGCCATGACCGGCATGGCCGTGAACAGGAACCGGTTGGCATCCTCCGGAATGATCGTCTCCTTGGCGAGGAGCTTGATGAAGTCCGCCAGCGGCTGGAACCACGGCGGACCCTGCCGGTGCTGCATCCGGGCATACATCCGGCGGTCGACAAACTCGAACCACAGGCCGGCTATCACCAGGAACAGTATGCCAGGGAACACGATGATGTTGAAGAGTGCCATTATTTGACGCGCCCCAGTTGAGTGTTGAGCTTCTTGTTCAGTTCCGCGAAATCAAGCCCCTGCTTCCGGTGCCAGTCGATGCCGTGCTGGCGCAGCGCGCCCCACGTCAACGTCTCGGCGCCCGCGGGCCGCACGAGCTCGATCGCGCGGTCGGTGCAGGAGAAGCACGGGTCGATCGCGGCGATGATGATGGGCGCATCGGCCAGGTAGTTGCCCTCGATCATCTTCCGCACCGCGCGCCAGTTGGCGAGCGTGGGGGCGCGGATCTTCACGCGCTCCGGCTTGTCGGTGCCGTTGGATTTGACGTAGTGGCAGTCCTCGCCGCGCGGCGCCTCGTAGCGCGAATAGACCTCGCCCGCGGCGATGCGGCGCGGCGACTTCACGGCGATCGGGCCGTCCGGCATGTTCTTCATCAGCTGGCGGATGATGCTGTAGGACTCCATCAGCTCGCCGACGCGCACGAGCACGCGCCCGTAGACGTCACCATGGTGGTCCACGCAGACCTTGAACTGCACGTCGCCGTAGGCGGCATAGGGGTCGTCGCGGCGCACATCGCGGTCCACGCCGCAGGCGCGCGCGGTCGGGCCGACCGCGCCCAGAAACTCGGCGTCGGTCTGGGAGAGGTAGCCGATCTTCGAGAGCCGCGCGACGAGCGTGGTTTCCTCGGTGGCCACCTGCGCGTAATACTTGGTCCGCTCCTCGAGCGTGTCCACGTCCTTCAAAATGTGCGCGATCTCGTCCGGCGTCAGATCGCGCCGCACGCCGCCCATGGTGTTGACGGCATAGTTGACGCGGTTGCCGCCGATCTCGGCGAGATGGTCCATGACGAGCTCGCGGTCGCGCCACGTGTACATCAGCAGCGTGTCGAACCCGACCTCGTGCGCGGCGACGCCGAGCCAGAGCAGATGGCTGTGGATGCGCTCGAGCTCCGCGATCAGCGTGCGGATATAGAGGCCGCGCTTGGGCACCTGCAGGCCCGCGAGCTCCTCCAGCGCCTGGATGTAGGCGGTCGAGTGCGAGTGCGAGCAGATACCGCAGATGCGCTCGATCAGGTAGAGGCCCTGGATGAAGGAGCGCTCCTCGCACGCCTTCTCGATGCCGCGGTGGTTGTAGCCCAGCCGCATGTCCATCGAATAAATCTCTTCGCCGTTCAGCGTGATCTTAAAGCTCGCCGGCTCCTTGAGCGCGGGGTGCTGCGGACCGATCGGAATCGTGATCTTGCTCATGATTTCACCTCGGCAGCCGGCGCCGCGGCGGCGACGGCGGGTTTGGCCTTCCAGTCCTTGCGCAGCGGAAATTCATTGTCCGGCCAGTCGTCCGGGAGCGGGTAGCGCAGGCCCGCCGGGAGCCCCTCGAAGCGGACGCCATAGAGGTCGGCGATCTCGCGCTCGTAGAGCTCGCTGCCGGGGAACAACCCGATGAAGGTCTTCCATTCGGGCTTCTCACGCGGGATCGAAACCTTGAGGCCGATCATCATGCCGCTCGGCTGGCCGAAGTGATAAAGCAGCCCGAACGTCGCGCCCTCGTCGAGGCCGGTGATCGAGCACAGCATGGTGAAGCCCATCTGCTCGAACAGATGATGCGCCACCGCCTCGAACTGGTCGGCGGGCACGTCCGCCCAGAGGCGGCGTTCGCGCTGCGTGCGGATCTTCTCCGCAAAGCACGGGAACTTTTCGACCAACGCTTTAACCACGGTCTCTTCCGCTGTCATAGGTGCTCCACAAATTTCCGACATTCTCCGGCACGCCGCGGCGGGCACGGCGTGCCCGCCCTACCCTTTCCAAGCCTTGGAAAAACGAACGTTTCGTTTTCCAACCCTTGGAAAGTTGCGCACTCTACGCCGGAACGTCCACTTTTTCCACCGGCTCCGCCACGGGCGCCGGCAGGGCCGCGGGCTTCGGATCCAAACTCGAAAGCAGTTTCACCACGCCGTCGATGATCGCCTCCGGGCGTGCCGCGCAGCCGGGGATGTAGGCGTTGACCGGGATGGCCATGTCGATGCCGCCCTCGACGTTGTAGCAGCCCTGGAACACGCCGCCGGAGCAGGCGCAGGTGCCGACCGCGACGACGAACTTCGGCTCGGCCAGCTGGTCATAGACGCGCTTGAGCCGGTCGCGGCTCTGGCGCGTGACCGGGCCGGAGACGACCATGACATCGGCGTGGCGCGGCGAGCCCTTGAGCTGCACGCCGAAGCGCTCCAGGTCGAAGCGCGGCGTCAGGGCCGCGATGACCTCGATGTCGCAGGCGTTGCAGGCGCCGGTGTTGAAGTGGATGACCCACGGCGACTTGATGCGCGCCCAGGTGACGATTTTTTGAATGAGGCCCATGGTGTTCAGCTCCGGAAAAGAATGAAGAGACCCATCACCGCCGCCAGCAGGTAGAGCACCGCCAGCGCGGCGATCTGCACGTTGCCGCTCGGCGCCGTGGCGACGATCAGCGCGATGACGTGCATGATGGTGAAGAAGTAGGCGAACGGGAAGAACTGCTTGTACTCGGGCTGCCCCATGTGGATCTTGACGTCCTCGCCGCAGGCGTAGGCCTTGTCGCGGCCGGGGCCGGGCTTGGTGTTCTTGACGGCGAGCGGCCGGACCAGCCCGACGAACAGCAGGACAAGGCCGAGCACCACCACAAACAAAATCGGAGGCAGCAGCAATAAGTTCACGTTTCAGTTCCCTTTCGGCGCGCTACAGTAAGCGCGCTTCTCAGCCTTTCAAGTTCCGCAGGCGGCGCACGTCGAGCGTGCCCGTATGTTTGAACACCGCGATCACGATGCCGGCGCCGACCACGATGACGACCACCTCGATCACGATCAGCGTGATGACCAGCGTCTGCGCCAGCGCCATCTGGCCGCTGACCGCGCCGCCGACCACGAGCAACAGCGTGACGGCCTTGGTGACGATCTCCAGCGCGAGCAGGATGCGCAGCATGTCGCGGGTGACGATCAGGCAGAAGAGCCCGACCACCGCCAGCAGCGCGACGAAGATCCCGAACGGCATGATGAGCGTGATGAGGTTCATGTCACTTCTCCTCCTTGAAGAGCACCACGACGCCCCAGACGCCGGCCAGCAGCACGAGGATCTGGCCGAGCAGGTCGAGCGCGCGCGGCCCCCAGAGCAGGATCCGCATGTCCGTGATCAGCTCCGCCCCCGCCACCACCGGCAGCGGACGGACCGTCATGTAGCTCAAGCCGCACCCGACCGTCAGCAGCACGAGGGGGAGCAGGAAGTAGCGCCGGACCTTGAAGCGCATGTGCGCGGCGCGCTCCTCCTCGGTCGCGGGCTTGACCAGGCTGATCGCGCTGATGAAGACGACCGTGATCAGGCCGGCGCAGACCGACAGCTCGAACACGGCGGCCCACGGCGCCGCCAGCTTGAACATGAGGATGCAGAGCACGACGCTGGTGAAGGCCAGCGCGATGGCCGCCTTGACCAGCTGGCGCAGCATGACGGTGGCCAGCCCGCCCAGCAGCATCGCCGCCATCAGGATGACGTTCGCCAACAACTCGGTCTTCAAATTCGGGTCCATGGGGTCAGAATCCTTTCACCGGCAGGAGGAAGCTGCCGATCAGCCACGGCAACGCGACGCCGACGCCGAGCAGAATCGCCGCCAGCACCAAGCTCGGCACCGTCAGCGCCCAGCCGGCCTCGCGCACGTTCTCGCAACCGGCGCGCAGCAGGCCAAAAAACACGCGGCGCTGGAGCGAGAGGAAATAGGCCAGCGTCAGCAGGCTCGCGCCGATGCCGAGCAGCGCGTAGCCGTGGTAGCCCGCCAGCCACAGCGCGGCGATGATGAGCAGCTTGCTCCAGAAGCCCGCGAGCGGCGGGACGCCGGCGGTGGCGAACATCGCCAGCAGCGAGGTCAGGCCGGTGATCGGCATCTTTTGGGCGAGGCCGCCGAGCTGGTTCATGTCGCGCGTGCCGGCCTGCTTTTCGACCGCGGCGGCGTTGACGAACAACAGCGTCTTGAAGATCGCGTGGTTGAACAGGTGGAAGATCGCGCCGGCCACGCCGAGCTCGGCGGCGAACTTGTTGGCGGCGCCGGCCACGCCGAGGCCCATCACAATGTAGCCGACCTGGCTGATCGAGGAATAGGCCAGCATGCGCTTCATGTCGCTCTGCCCCAGCGCCGCCAGCGCGCCGGCGACGACCGAGATGGCGCCGAAGATCAGCAGCAGCTGCTGCACCGCCACCGACGGGCCGAAGACGTGGAGCACCAGGCGGATCAAGGCATAGACGCCGGTGGTCTTGGTGACGATGCCGGCGATCAGCGTCGAGGCCGCGGCGGGCGCGGCGGCGTACGCATCGGGCAGCCAGCCGTGGAACGGCATGATGCCGGACTTGATCAGCAGGCCGCCGAGGAACAGGCCGACGGCCGTCAGCAGGTAGCCGTGGCTGCCGTGCGCATGCAGCGCCTCGGCCACGACCATGAACGAGGTCGAACCACAGTAGGCCAGCAGCAGCGCAATGGAGGCGAGCATCATCATCGTCGCCAAGGCCGACATGACGAGGTACTTGAACGCACCCTCCAGCCCGCCCATGTCGCGCTGCGCGGCGATCAGGATGAAGCTGGCGACCGACGCGATCTCGAGGAAGATGTACATGCTGAACAGGTCGCGCACCATGACGAGGCCGTTCATGCCGGCGACGGCGAGGAAGATCAGGTTGAACGCGTTGAAGCCGTGCTTCTCATCGCTGGCGGTCGCGTGCAGCACGAAGACGGAGGCGAACGCGACGACCGCGATAGCGAGCAGCAGCACGCTCGTCAGCGGGTCGAGGACGTTGACGAACCAGCGCTCGTGCGTCGGGCAGGCGGTGCAGCTCGCGGGCAGCAGCTGCATCGCGAAGAGCGCCTGATAGACCGCGAACAGCACCGCGGCCGGCAGCGCCAGGCGGCGCAGGAAGTTCAGCGGCAGGTTCAACAGGAGAACCGCCAACAACGGGATGATGACAAGGAGGGAGGGCATGGTCAGTTCACCTTCACCAGAAAGACGATCACCAGGACGAGGCCCGCCAAGGCCCACCAGATATAGACCGAAAGCGAGCCGTTATGGAGCGCCCGCACAATGTAGGAAAACATGGCCGTGAGGCCCACCGCGAGGCTGTCGCTCACCCAGTTGATGAAGCGGTCCACGCCCCAGGTGACGGCGGCGAGGGCGCGCGCGAGCTTCAGGCCGATTTCGTAGGGATCAAACCAGCCTTTCTCCGCCGCGTCATAGGCCTGGTGCAGGCCCGGCGCGTAGTGGATGTGGTCGGCCGCGCCGATGCCGCTGCCGCTGCGCTTGACGCCGATAAAGTGGTTGAGCAGCGCCAGCGCCAGCACGACCAGCGTGCCGACCACGAGCAGCGTGCTGACCGGCCAGCCGACGAGATGCGTCTTGGCGATCTCCTCGACATGCGCGGCGCCGAAGCTGCTGCCGGTCAGCGCCGGGATGATCAGCTTGTGCAGCGGGACGGCGTTGAAGACACCGAAGAAGATGCAGAAGCCGGCGATGGTCAGCATCGGCAGGAGCATCGCCCAGGGCGCTTCCTTGATGCCTTTGTTCGCCTCGCTGAGCTTGCCGAAGTAGGCGCTGTGGCCGAGCTTGAGGAAGCTGGCGGCGGTCAGGAACGAGCCGAGCAGCGCGGCCGCGTAGAAGATGCCGCCGCGTTCGAGCGCGCCGTCATAGATCAGCTCCTTCGAGAAGAAGCCATTGAACGGCGGGACGCCGGAGATCGAGCAGGCCGTGACGAAGAAGCAGATGAACGTGACCGGCATGAGGCGCGCGATGCCGCCGAGCTTGTTCAGGTCGGTCGTGCCCGCCTGCCGCTCGACCGAGCCGCCGGTGAGGAACAGGCCGCTCTTGTACATCGCGTGGTTGATCATGTGGAACAGGCCGCCGACGATGCCGGCCGGCACGGCCGTGCCGATGCCGAGGATCATGTAGCCGACCTGCGAAATCGCGTGGTAGGCCAGCAGGCGTTTGTAGTCCTTCTGGATCAGCGCCATCATGACCGCGACCAGGATGGTGATCGCGCCGAGCGTCATCAGCAGCGTGCTGCACCACGAGCCGGGGGTGAGGGCGAAGATGTCGAGCGTGATGCGGGCGAGGAAATAGATGCCGAGCAGCTTCTCGAAGGCGGCGGGCATCAGCGCCATGAACGGCAGGGGCGCGTCCACGGCGGCGTCCGGGATCCAGGAGTGGAACGGCAGCGCGCCGGCCTTGGCCGTGGCGCCGACGATCAGGAACAGGAAGGCCAGCGTCGGGCCGGTCTGCGTCAGCACCAGGTGCATCTTCGAGATCGTCATCGTGCCCGCGTAGTGGCCGGCCAGCGCGATGCCGAACATCATGCAGACATCGGAGACGCCGACGAGCACCAGCGCCTTCATCGCGCTCTTCCAGGCGCCGGGGCGGCCGATGGCGATCAGGCCGTAGAGGGTGATCAGCAGGCCTTCCCAGAAGAACAGCAGGAGAATCAGGTTATCGGCCAGCGCCGCGCCGTTGGCAAACGCCACCGAGAGCAGCAGCTGGAAATAGAACAGGCCGCTGTGCTCGCGCTTGGCCATGAACGGCAGGCTGTAGAGCGTGATCGCCAGCGCGAAACCCGCCGCCGCCAGCACGATGAACGCGCTGAACGGATACAGGCGCAGCGTGAAGTCCAGGCCCCAGCTCGTCCACGGGATGTGCACCGCGTGCGCCGGCGCCAGGAACAGCTTGAGCGCCACCACGAGGTTGACCACCGCGCCCAGCAGCGCCGTCGCCGCACAGACCTTGCCCAGCTTGCGCGTGCCGAGCGCCAGCAGACTGATCACCGCCGGCAGGAGGATTGCGAAGTACATTAGTTTCGTCATGGAATCAGCCCCAGAATTTGGCGCGTCGCTTCGGTCGCGAAGAGCGAGGGATAGTAGATCAGCAGGCCGCCGGCGATCGAGAGCAGCGCCAGCAGGGCGACGGACCAGACCATCACCGGCGAGCCTTCCGGCTCCAGCTTGGTCTTGGGCTCACCCATGAACACCAGCACGAACACGCGCATCAGGTAGATGATGGTCAGGAACGCCGTCCCGACAAACGTCAGCACGATCCACAGGTGCGGGCCCTGGGCCGCGCCGGCGATCACCATGTACTTGCTGAAGAACCCGCCGAGCGGCGGGATGCCGATGACCGAGAAGGTGCAGATCAGGAAGGCGATCGCCGTCACCGGCATCGTCTTGATCAAGCCGCCGAGCTTGGTGATGTCCTTGCAGTGCGTGTTCTGCTCGATGATGCCGGCGCAGAGGAACAACCCGCCCTTGGCCACGCCGTGCATAAGGATATAAAGGAGCCCGCCCGCCAGCGCGAGTTCCCCGCCGACCGAGAGGCCGAGGAAGATGAAGCCGATCTGGCTGATGGTCGAGAACGCGATCAGCCGCTTGAGATCCGTCTCCAGCAGCGCCGCGCCCGCGGCGACCAGCGCGCTCGTCGCGGCGATCGCCGGGACGATGGTGTGCCAGATTTCCGGCATCGGCATGTTCACCACAAACAACCGCGCGTAGGCATAGACGCCGATCTTGACCAGCACCGCCGCGTGCAGCAGCGCCGTCACCGGCGAGGGCGCCACGCCCGCGTCCGGCAACCACGTCTGGAGCGGCAGCGTCGCCGACTTCGAGAGGATGCCCAGGAGGATGAAGGCCACCGCCATGTTCGTCAGCGGGTGCCCGACCAGCGCCGCCTTGATCGTCGGCAAGTCCCACGAGCCGGCCTGCTCGCGCACCATGATGAAGCCCAGGAGCATCATCGTCGCGCCGAAGAAGGTGACCAGGAACGACTTGTCGGCCCGCAGCACGATCGCCGGCGACCGGAAGAAGCCGATCAGGCGCCAGCTCGCGATGGCCGTGATTTCCCAGAAGATGTACAGGACCAGCAGGTTGGCGGCAAAGACGAGGCCCATCATCGCGCCGAGGAACAGGACCACCAGGAAGTAGTATTCGTTCTGGTTCTCGTAGTGGCTGATGTAGCCCCACGAGTAGAACACGATGATCCCGCCCACCAGCGAGGAGACCAGCGCCATGAACACCGCCAGCCGGTCCGCCAGCAGCATCATGTGGCCAAAGCCCGTGGGGAAGTCCAGATGGATCACCTGGCCGCTCATCACCGGCCCGATCAGCATCAGGGAGCCGGCCAGCGAGGCCAGCACCATCAGCAGCGCCAGGGTATTGCGCGTACACGTACAGAACCGGCCCACCAGCGGCAACAAGATGGCGCCGAGCACCGGCACCGCCACCACCAGCAGCATGATTGTTTCTAAGCTCATAGTCAGTTCGTCGCCTTACCTTCCACCGCACACCCGGTCCATCCGCCTCGGCCCTCGCCGCGTCCCGCTGCGCACACGCCAGCCGCTTGCGATCATGATGCGAATCAACACGCACTGCGGCGAGAGGTTGCCACCCGTCCGGTCGGCAAAAGCGGGCGCACCGTAGCGGCCGAACGTCCTGAACGCAATCTTTTTTTTGGGGATTTTTTCCCACGCGCCGCCCCCGGCCGGGCGGCAATATTTTCCTCGCGACAGAGCGCGTTGCATCGCAGCAGGAAACGCAGGCTTCCACGACAGGGGAAACCCGGGGCGCGGGGCTCCCCGGGCCCCGGGAAAGCCATCGCGGACCGGGATGGTCCTGACAATTTTGAAACCTCCGACGGCTGACCTGACGCAATCGTCGCCTGCCCGCCCCCCTGCTCCACGGCGTCATCGGCCCGCAGCTGGCACCGCGACATACCGCCGGGCCGCTTCGGCTTTCCGGAGCCTTGGCGAAAAAGCTGGTGCGCGCTTCCAAGGTCTGGAAAAGTGCGGCCTGTCGAACCGATAAGGAGCCGGCCATGACCGAGACATGCGGCGGACAGCAGTGCAACTGCGGGGGTACGCGGCGGGATTTCGTCAAGCTGATGGGCGCAGGCGCGGCGGCGGTGGTCGCGGCGCGGCTGCCGGTGATGGCCGGCCCGTTCTCGCGCGCGGATTTCAGCCAGCTCGTGCCGGCCGACAAGAAGCTCGATCCGGCGTGGGTCAAGGCGCTGTTCGAGCGCGGGGCCCCGGAGCTCCTGCGCGGCGCCAACCTCAAGTATGTGGGCATGCCCGTCTGCGGCCTCTGCTCCGGCCAGCTGTATCTCGGCGGCGACGGCAAACTCTGGCACTGGGACCTCTTCAACCAGCATCAAAGCACCGGCGCGGGACACTACGCGAAACCGCCCGATCCGGATTATCCGCTGGAGCAGGGCTTCGCGCTGCGCCTCGGCGGGAAGACCATCCCGCTCGACCGCGCAGGCTTCAGCGAAATCAGTTTCCGCGGCGAATACCCCATCGGCCGCGTCGAGTACCGCGACGCCGCCGTGCCGCTGGCGATCCAGCTCGAAGCCTTCTCGCCCTTCATCCCGCTCAACACCGACGATTCCAGCCTGCCGGCGACCATCCTGCAGTTCACCCTGACGAACACGTCCGCCGCGCCGGTCGAGGCTGCGCTGGTCGGCACGCTCGAAAACGCCGTGCTTTTGTATCACCGCAACGCCGCCGGCACGCGCCACAACCGCATCCTCGCCGGCAGCGGCTACACGTTCCTGGAATGCTCGGCGGAAAAGGCCAATGCACCCGCCGCGCCGGCGCGGCCGGACATCGTGTTCGAAGATTGGAACAAGGAAACCTATGCCGGCTGGCAGGTCGAGGGTACCGCCTTTGGCAGCGGGCCGGTCAAGAAGTCGGCGATCCCGGCGTATCAGGGCGATGTCGGCGGCGACACGGAGCGCGTCGCGAACTCGCACGCCTGCGCGCCGGGCAACAACGTCGGCGGGCGCGATGGCGCGCTCGGCAAGCTGCTCAGCAGCGCGTTCAAGATCGAGCGCGGTTACATCACCTTCTGGATCGGCGGCGGCAACCACAAGGGCAAGACGTGCCTGAACCTCGTGGTGAACGGCAAGGTGGCACAGTCCGCGACCGGGCCGGCCAACAACAAGATGGCGCTGGCCTTTTTCGACGTGCGCAAGCTCGCCGGCCAGGAAGCGCACCTCGAAATCGTCGACGACCAAAAGGGACCATGGGGCAACATCGGCGTCGGCAAGATCTCGTTCAGCGACCAGGCGGGCACGCCCGTCGCGTTCGAAAAGCTGAACGACCTGGGCACACTGGGCCTCGCGCTGCTCGGCGCGCCTGCGGAAGTGGCCAGCGGCGCGGCGAGCAAACCCATCAGCGAGAAGCTCATGGGCGAAATCGGTCGGCAGCTGAAACTGGCCGCGGGCCAGTCGGCGGTCGTCACCTATGTGCTGGCGTGGCATTTCCCCAATCTGGTCATCAAGGGCGCGCGCGAAGGCGGGCGGTTCTATGCCACCAAGTTTGCGGATGCCGCCGCGGTGGCCAAATATGTCGCTGAAAATTTCGAACGGTTGGCGGCCGCGACGCGGCGATGGCGCGATACCTGGTATGACGCCACCCTGCCCTACTGGTTCCTCGACCGCACGCAGCTCAACACCTCGATCCTCGCCACCTCGACGTGTTTCCGGTTCGCGTCGGGCCGCTTCTGGGCCTGGGAGGGCGTCGGCTGCTGCGCCGGCACGTGCGCGCACGTCTGGCACTATGCCCATGCGATGGCGCGGCAGTTCCCGGAGTTGGAGCGTATCCTGCGCGAGCAAACCGACTTCGGCCTCGCGCTGCAACCGGATGGCGCGATCCACTTCCGCGGCGAAAACAACAACATCCCGGCGATCGATGCGCAGGCGGGCTCGATCCTGCGGACGTTGCGCGAACACCAGATGAGCAGCGATGGGGCCTTCCTCAAGCGCGTCTGGCCGGGCGTCAAGCGCGCCACCGACTGGCTGATCGCCAAGGACGCCGACGGCGATGGCATCATCGAGAACAACCAGCACAACACGCTCGACACCGACTGGTTTGGCCCGGTCGCGTGGCTGAGCGGGCTTTATCTCGCCGCCCTGCAGGCCGCCGCCGCGCTCGCCGACGAGATGGGCGACGCCGCCTATGCCGGGAAATGCCGCGACATCCTGGCGCGCGGACAGAAGAAGATCGTCGCCGAGCTTTTCGATGGAGAGTACTTCTTCAACAAGGTGGACCCGCAACATCTCGACTCCATTAACTCCGGCACCGGCTGCGAGATTGACCAGGTGATGGGCCAGAGCTGGGCCTGGCAGGTGGGCTTGCCGCGCGTCACGCCGGAGAAGGAAACCCGGGCGGCCTTGCAGTCGCTCTGGAAATACAACTTCTCGCCCGACGTCGGCCCCTACCGCGAGCATTACAAGTCGGGGCGCTGGTACGCGATGGCCGGCGAGGCCGGGCTGCTGATGTGCAGCTTCCCGCGCAAGGACTGGGACTACGAACAGGCACGCGGCAAAGGCAAGGCCGAGTGGGCTGCGGGCTATTTCAACGAGTGCATGAACGGCTTCGAGTACCAGGTGGCGGGCCACATGGTCTGGGAAAACATGCTACTGGAGGGCTTCGCCGTCACCCGCGCGCTGCATGACCGTTACCACGCCTCGCGCCGCAACCCGTGGAACGAGGTCGAGTGCGGCGACCACTACGCGCGCTCGATGGCCAGCTACGGCGTGTTCCTCGCCGCCTGCGGCTTCGAATATCACGGGCCGAAGGGGCATCTCGGCTTCGCGCCGCGCATTACGCCGGAACACTTTAAGACCCCGTTCACCACCGCCGAAGGCTGGGGCACGTTTTCTCAGCAATCTCAAATCTCAAATTTCAAAGCTCAGATTTCCCTGAAGTGGGGCCGGCTCCGCCTCGCGACGCTGGCGCTCGCCGTGCCGGAGCGCCTGCTGCACGCGCCCGTCAAGGTCAGCGCCGCTGGCCGGGCCATCGCGGCGACCACCACGGCCGCCGACGGCCGCCGGCTGTTGAAGTTCGCACCGGCCCTCACGCTCGCCGCTGGCGAGAGCCTGCTGGTCGAGATCGGCTGAGCGGCAGGGTCTGGCCTTGAACGTAGCGGTGCACGGGTTGGTCTGAATCTGGCAGGATTGATAAGCGGTTCATCAACGTTGGAGATACACATATGCAAATTCGATACTGGGTGGCGGGGCTGGTGCTGGCGGGTGCGGCGGTGGCGCAGCCGCCGGTGGCGGTGAAGTCGGAGGTCGGCCACGTGACGGTCTATGCGGACCGGGCCAGGGTGGAACGCGAGGCGGCGCTGCCGCTCGTGGCGGGCCGCCAGGAATTTGTCTTTGCGGGGCTGCCGGGCTGGATCGACGAGGAGAGCGTCCGGCTCGCGCTGCAGCCGGCGGGCGCGGGCAAGATCGTGGACGTCCGCGTGGCGCGCGAGCACCTCACGCACTCGTCCGACGAGGAGGTCCGCAAGGCCGAGGCCGCCGTGCAGGAGACCACCGACGCGCTCAGCGATATCGAAGACGACCTGAAGGTGCTGGCGGCGCAGGCCAAGCAGGTCGAGAACGTCCGCGCGTTTGCCGATACCAACCTGCCGAAGGAAGTCGCCATCAAGGGCGTGGATGTCAACGGCTACGGCGCGGTGGTCAAGTTCGTCAGCGATTCGCTGCGCGACACCGCCAGCGCGCGCCGCGCCCTCGAGCGCAAGCAGCGCGACCTGAAGCCGGAACAGGCGGCGCGGCAGAAGAAGCTCGGCGACCTGCGGCAGCGCAACCAGCTGGAGCAAAGCACGATCACGGTCACGGTGGAGGCGCCCCAGGCGCAGGCGGCGAAGGTCGCGCTGATCTACATGCTTCCGGGCTGCACGTGGGAGGCGGCCCACGAGCTGCGCACCAGCGGCGAACACCCGACGAGCGCACAACTCACGACTTTCGCCGTCGTCAGCCAGACGACGGGCGAGGACTGGAACGGCGCGCAGCTGACCTTCTCGACGCAGTCGCCCTCCGAAACGCTCGAGCTGCCGGAGCTGCAATCCCTGTTGCTGGGCCAGCTCCCGATGCCGGTCGCGGCCAAGTCCAGCGGCTCATCATTCGGCAAGGCACAACAACTGTTCGAGATGCAGAACAACAGCTTCTTCGGGGTGAACAACGGCGCCCTGCAACTGGACCTCTACAACGACAACTTTGACCGCCAGAACAAGATGCGGGAGCGCGTCCTGACGGTCTTCCAGAAGCTGCAGAAGCGCGGCACGACCGTCCACTTCGAGGGGCAGGGCCGCCCGGTGGTCCGGCAGGACGGGCGCGCGGTGCGCATCCCGCTCAGCGCGCTGACGCTCGCGGCCGCGGAGAAGATCATGTGCGCGCCGGAGAAGAACCCGAACGCCATCCACGCGCTGACGATGACCAACACGAGCAAGCTGCCGCTCCTGCCCGGCCGCGTGGCGATCTATCAGGACGAGGCGTTTCTCGGCCACACCGACGTGGACTTCGTGGCCGACAACGAAACCTTTGCGCTCGTGCTCGGCGTCGCCGATGGCGTCAAGGTCCGGCGCCTGCTCGACCGCCGCGCCAGCACGCTCACACGCGGCGAGCGGACCCGGATGGAGGTCGCCTTCGACATCACGGTGGAAAACCTCTACAAGGCCGCCGTGGACGTGGACCTGATGGACCGCGTGCCGGTGTCGCAAAGCAAGGACATCCGCGTCTATCGCGTCCGCGTCGAGCCGGACGGCAAGCCCGACGACCGCGGGCTGCTCCAGTGGAAGCTGCACCTGAACCCCGGAGAGAAGAAGAGCTACCGCCTCGAATATTCGCTGGAATATCCCGGCCAGATCCTCCTGCGCGCACGGCAGAACATGGACACCAACGGCCTGCCCGCCGCCGCGCCCGCCGAAGACCTCATCCGGAAACTGGAAGCGACGTTTTGAAGATTCTCCGTGTAGGGGCGCAGTCTTGCTGCGCCCGTTCGTTCCGCAAGCGACACACATTGGGCGCAGCAAGACTGCGCCCCT
>CAIWHP010000072.1 GCA_903912445.1 uncultured Lentisphaerota bacterium | reverse complement strand
TTCGATGGCCCCGATGGATCGCTCATGGTCATCTGGACGCAGAGCACCCACGAGGGCGAGCCGGACCAGCACATCGTTTTCGCGCAGAGCAAGGACGAGGGCCGGATGTGGTCCAAGCCGCGCATCATCGCCGGGCCGGCCAAGGCGGGGCAGGGCGCCATGGCGAGCTGGGCGTTCCCGCTCGTCAGCAAGTCGGGCCGCATCTACGTGCTCTACAGCCAGAACGTCGGCAAATTCGACACGTTCCCGCACACAACCGGCCGCTTGGACGGCATCTTCAGCGACGACAATGGCGCGTCGTGGTCGAAGCCGCAGACCATCCCCATTCCGCGTACGTGTCGCGACAATTCGGATACAAGTTTTCCCGGTAACTGGATTTGCTGGCAGAAACCGCTGCGCCTGACCAAGGACGGTCGCTACTACGCCGGCATCACGCGCTGGACCAGCAAGGCGGTGAAAAAGAATCCGACCAAGTCGTGGATCTCGCACGACTCGGTTGTCGAGTTCATGCGGTTCGACAACCTCGATGACAACCCCGCTGTCGCGCAGCTCAAAATCAGCTGGTTCGCGTTCGACAAGGACGCGATCACCGTGCCGTTCCCCGGCCACCCGGAGGTCAGCGCCTGCCAGGAGCCCTCCATCGTGAAGCTGCCAGATGGACGCCTGTTCTGCGTCGTGCGGACCGGCGCGGGCAGCCCGTTCTGGACGGCCAGCAGCGACGATGGCCAGACCTGGTCGCCCGCGCGCCGGCTGCTGCGCAAGGACGATGGCGAACCGCTGCTGCATCCGCTCTCGCCTTGCCCGATCTATGACCTGGGCGGCAACGCCGCCGGCAGCGGGCAGTACGCACTCTTCATCCACAACCACGACGGCCACTACAAGAACTACGGCCCCACCGACACGAGCTTCCATCGCCGCCCGATCCACCTTGTGTCTGGACATTTCAAGGCGGGCGCCGACCAGCCGGTGTGGTTCGACGAGCCGAAGTTCTTCATGGATCACGATGGCACGAGCCTCGGCAAACCCGGCACCACGGGCCGGACCGATCTCGCGCTCTACGCCAGCTTCACCTTCCGCAAGGGCTTGCCGGTGCTTTGGTACCCGGAACGGAAGTTTTTCCTGCTCGGCCGCGTGATCGACGAATCAAAAACGAAATGAAAACCATGAACTACCTTTTCCGCCTCGTGCTGGCTGCCGCCGCGTGCGGTCTGCTGGCTCAAGTTCAAGCCGCCGATGCCACCAACAACCCGTACTTCATCGCCTCGCCCGCCGATCTGAAGGCGCGCATCGAAAAACAACTGCACATCACCAAGCCCGACTTCGTGGTCTTCGTGCCTGAGGTCGCCGATGTCGGCGCGGCTGATACGGGCAACGAGCACTTCCTGGTGTTCGATGGGTCGGATGGTTCGCTGATGACGGTGTGGACGCAAAGCTCGGTGGAGAACTTCTCGCCCGAGACGCCGCCGGACCAGCACATCGTTTTTTCCCAGAGCAAGGACGAGGGGAAGACCTGGGCGAAGCCGCGCATCCTCGCAGGGCCGAAGCGGTCGGGGGACGGGCCGATGGCGAGCTGGGCCTATCCGCTGGTGAGCAAGAAGGGCCGCGTCTACATCCTCTACAGCCAGAGCATCGGCAAGAGTGACTGTTTCGTCCATCACACCGGCTGGCTGCACGGCATTTATAGCGATGACAACGGTGCGACGTGGTCGAAGCCGCAGAACATCCCGGTCGCGCGCAGCATCAACGACAATCCCGATCCGACGATGCCGCCGAACATGCTCTGCTGGCAGAAGCCGCTGCGGCTGGGCAAGGACGGAAAATATTTAGCGGGCTTCACGCGCTGGACGAGCTTCGATGTGCGCAAGCCGAAGGAGAAGTCGCTGGGCACGGCGGACTCGCGTGTCGAGTTCATGCGCTTCGAAAACGTGGATGAAAATCCCGAGCCGCGCGATTTGAAGATCAGCTGGTTCGCCGCGAATGAGAAGGCGCTCGCCGTGACGTGCCCGAGTTTTCCCTCGAACAGCGTCTGTCAGGAACCGTCCATCGTGAAGCTGCCCGACGGGCGGCTGTTTTGCGTGATGCGCACGATGGTGGGTGGTCCCTGTTGGAGCGTGAGTTCCGATCAGGGCGAAACGTGGACGCAGCCGCGCCGGCTGCTGCGCAAGGATGGCGGCGAGCCGCTGCTGCATCCGGTCTCGCCGTGCCCAATCTACGACGTCGGCGGCAACGAGGCGGGCAGCGGCAACTATGTGCTCTTCATCCACAACAACGACGGTCACTTCAAGGGCTTCAAGCCGGTGCCGATGGTGACCGGCTTTAATCGTCGTCCAATCTATATCGTTGCCGGTCACTATCACGCCGGCGCGGACCAGCCTGTGTGGTTCGATGACCTGCAATTTTTCATGGATCACGACAACACCAGCCTCGGCAAGGTGGGCACGAGTGGGCGGTTCGATCTTTCGCTCTATGCGAGCCTCACCTGTCGCAACGGCAAGCCGGTGCTCTGGTATCCCGAGCGGAAATTTTTCCTGCTGGGAAAATATCTGTCCAGCTATGTGCCGGCCGGCAGTCACGGCGCGGAGAAGCAACAGGCGGAAGATCTCCAACTCATCCGGGCCCCGGCGGCGGGCGCAAAGACAGCTGCGGTGGCGTCCGAACGGCTCGCCTGGTGGCGCGAGGCGAAGTTCGGCCTGTTCATCCACTGGGGACTCTACAGCATCCCGGCGGGCGTCTGGCCGGGCAAGGTGGTGAAGGGAAAATATGCCGAGCACATCATGCTGGGCGGGAAAATCCCGCTGGCCGAATACGCCAAGCTCGCTGCTGAATTCAATCCGCAGAAGTTCGACGCCAACGCTTGGGTGGGTTTGGCGAAGCAGGCCGGCATGGGCTACCTGGTCTTCGTCGCCAAACATCAGGACGGCTTTGCCATGTTCGATTCCAAGGTGTCGGACTTCAACATCGTCGCGGGCACGCCGTTCAAGCGCGACCCCGCCAAGGAATTGTCCGCGGCCGCCAAGGCGCAGGGGATGAAGATGGGTTTCTATTACAGCCATGCCCGTGACCACCAGCATCCGCTGGCCAACTGGAACAAGTACGGCAACACCTGGGATTTTCCGCCGCGGACGAAGGAAGACTTCCTCCGCTACCTGAACGAGAAGGCGAAGCCGCAAATCCGGGAGCTATTGAGCCGCTATGGCGATGTCGGCGTGATGTGGTTCGATGTGCCCTACAACATCCCCGACGAGGAGAGCGCGCAGATTGTTGAGCTGGTGCACACGCTGCAGCCTGGGTGCCTGGTGAACAGCCGGGTCGGCGGCGCATCGTGGGACTACCGGTCGCTGGGCGACAATCAGATTTCCGAGGCCGCCTTGGGCGAGCCGTGGGAAACGTGCATGACGATCAACGACACGTGGGGCTATCACAAGCTCGACCAGCATTGGAAACCGGCTGCGCAGATCATCCGGCATCTGGCCGACATCGTCAGCAAGGGCGGTAACCTCCTGCTCAATATCGGGCCCAAGGCCGATGGCACCATTCCTGAAGAGAGCGTCCGCTGCCTTGAGGACATCGGCCGCTGGATGGCGAAGAATGCGGAGAGCATTCATGGCGCGTCGGCTTCGCCCATTGGCCAGCCCGCTTGGGGTCGCTGCACGGCCAAAGACCAGCGGCTCTACCTCCACGTCTTCGATTGGCCTGTCGATGGCAGCTTGCTCGTCGAGGGACTTCCGGCCAAGGTCAGCCGCGCCGTCCTGCTGGCCGATGGACGCGCACTGCCATTCGCAGCCAAGGACCGGAGCGTGACGCTCACGCTGCCGGCGAAACCCGGCGACGCCGCGCACGCCGTCATCGCGCTGGAGCTTGTCCGTTGACCGAACACACAGGCGAAATATTATGCACAGAATATATTCCTCCCGGTCTGGTTCTTGGGTGACTTGGTGTCCGGACCGGAAGGACTTCCTGTCCGGCTGTATCAGTGCAACGAGTGCTTCAAATAAGTAGGGTACCCATGAACCCCCAACCCGCTTCCATCAACCGCCGTGAGTTCATCACCGTAACGGGACTCACAGCCCTTTCCGTCGCCGCGTCAGCCGTGCTTGCGCGCGGACGGGATGCCGTGGCGCTGGCTGAACGAGGCGGGGAAGTGCTTTTAGATGCCGGTGGCGCCGCCAAGGGGGGCGCAGTTTTGCGTTACTATGTACCCTTGGAGGACCGCGACGCGCATCTGGCGGAGTTGATTCGCACCTGCGAACGCGTCGGTATCAGGGAAGTGTTTCTCTTCACAACCGAGTATTTGGGCGTTTCGCAGTTCAAGGAGATTGGGGAGCTGGAACGCATCTGTGCCCATCTCGCCATCTGTGCGGAGCGGCTCAAGGCGGCGGGCCTCGTGTTCCATTTGAATGTCTTCCACACGTTGGGACACCTGTATGCGCCCCAGCGCGAGGTGGAAAAGTTTGGTTTCCAGCGGCAGTTGCAGGCGGATGGGCAGCCGGGGCCGCATCCGGTGTTGGATCCTTCCTGCCCGCGGCTGCGGGCCTATCTCCAGCAGGCGTATCGTTTGTATGGGCGCCTGCGGCCGGGTCTGTTGTTCAATGACGACGATTACACGGTGCGCTTCACGCAGTGTTTTGTACCCGGGCGCGTGACCCGATTTGCGGCGCGGTTCGGCTGCGCCAACGATTCCAAGGCTGTCGGTAACCTGCTGGTCAAAAACAACCGGCCGGCGCGGGTGCTGATGTCGGAGTTGATCACCGATGATCTGGTCTCACTCGCCGTGGCGTTGCGGCTGGCCGTGCATGAGGTGTCGCCGGAGACGCGGTTGGGCCACATGCACGCCGGCACCGTGGCCCACAACGTCGCGCGTGTGGCGCAGGCGCAGGCGGGCGACAAGCGTCCGTTTGTGCGGCCGCAGATCTCGCTTTATCGCGAGGATGTTCCGCTGGCGGACTACCCGGGACGCTTCTGGAGTCTCGACATGTGGAAGGCGCACTTGCCGGAGGCATTTGAATTCTTCCCGGAGTGCGAGAACTATCCCTACGATCCGGCGCTCAAGTCGCCGGTGGCGGCCTTCGCCCACCATGCCTATATTCTGTCCGTAGGGGAGCCGAGGGTGGCCTTGAGTTTGAACGCCACCTTTGGATCGAAGGTGCCGGCCTCCGAGTCACGCTCGCTGGTCGCTTATTTTGCAGAGCGTCGAGGTCAGTTGCACACCGTCGAGCAGTTGTTGCAGGGAGCCAGCAAACCGGTGGGTGTGGCCGTGTGGCAGGACCAGGAGCTGTTGAATCTGGGTCTCTTGCGCAGGCCGCCTTGGAAGATGCTGCAGACCCGCGGCGTGCCGCTGTGGTGCGCGAGAACCCCTGAAGCTACCGCGCTCCATTGGGGTGATGCGCTGCAGTATCTGGACGATACCCGCCTCGACGCGGTACTGCAGCGCGGAGCCTTCCTCGACCTGTACGCTCTGCAGACGCTCCAAAGTCGCGGGCGGCTGAAGCAGATCGGTCTGGCACTCGGCGAGCGCTGTGCGGCCGCCGACGTGATGCACCTGCGCTACGACCGGCAGGATGGGGGCACCGAGCTGTGGCCCTATTATTACTTCGTCGGTCGTTTGCCCGGCCGGGAGCATCTGCCCTTTCACGTGAGCGCACCGTCGGGCACGGTCCTCGCCTCCTATCTTGACGAGCAGCGCCGTGTGAGCGCTCCGCACTTGCTCACCTGGACGAGTCCTGCGGGCGCGCGTTTTGCGCTGCTGAATGCCTCGACCGACGCGGCGACCGGCGAGTCGCTGCTGAGCCGTTGGAGCGCCGCGTATCTGGTGCGCGCCATGGAGTGGGTGCAGGGACGGCCGCTGTTGGCGAGGATGACGTCCGAGGGTGCCTTCCTGCTGAAGGCGTTACAGCTTGATTCCGGTGCCGCACTGCTGCTGACCCTCTGGAACTTGAGTACAGCCCCGGCGGTAGCGGCGACGATCCTCCTGGACCCCGAAATTTCAGCATGGCGGTGGTCGCGTATCGGAGTCAATGGCGGCCTGCAACCGCTGGCGGTACGCTCCGTAAATGGCACCCGCTGCATCATCTTGGAACAGCCGTTGGCTTCATTGGAGTGTTGTTTTTTGGTGGCGAGGCGTAGCGACGGCCTGCCTGCGGACAAGGGAAGTCCCGCGCCATGAATATCGAAAGAAGGTTTTCCATGAAACCCACTCTCACGCTCCTCGCCGCCCTGCTGCTGGCTCTGACCTCCGCGCTGCACGCCGCGCATGCGGCGAAGCCAGCCACCGCGAAGCCCACCGCGCAGATTCCATGGGGGTTGCATGTCGAAACGGATGGCACATTGACGCTGGCAGGAAAGCCGTTTTACGGCATCGGATTCTGCTTTTATGACGGCTTTCTCCGCACCATTCGTGACCCGAAATATCAGCCTTACACTCCATCCATCAAAAAGATCGCTGACAGTAAAATTCCATTCATCCGAGTGCCGTTTAGCGGATTTTGGCCCAACGAACTCAAGCTCTATCAAAACAAACCGGCAGACTATTTCCACGAAATGGATTTGTTCGTCAAAACCTGCGAGGAAAACAGAATCGGTATCATAGCCGACCTGTTTTGGACGAAATTCAGCGTCTCCGATGTGGTGGGCGAAACTGTTAACCAGATCGGAAACCCGGCCAGCAAGACCATGGAGTATGCCCGCAAGTATGTCCGGGACGTCGTGAGCCGGTATAAAGATTCACCTGCCATTTGGGGTTGGGAAATCGGCAACGAATTCAATCTCGCGGCCGATCTGGATAAGCAAGGAGAGCCTCCCCTTGGTTACCCTTATGTTTTGACTTCCAGAGGAACGCCGGCGCAGCGAGGGCCTGCTGACAGAATCAGTTCCCAAGATGTTGAAACTTATTTCACCGAGGTCGAAAAAGTCATTCGCAGCCTTGATCCACACCGCATGATTTCCAATGGGACCGCGGATTTTCGAGCTGCCCAGTATCATCTGAGGACCCAGCGAACCTGGACGGATGATACCGAAGAAGAACTCAGAACCATCATGGACATTTTTTCACCGCGCACGGTCAACGCGATCAGTGTGCATATCACCCTTGATAAGGATAAGGACGGGCTATCCCAGAAGAGGTTCAACAGAAACGTCCAAATAGAAGAGCTGCTCGGGGGTTATGTGAAGCTCGCGAAGCAAAGCAAAAAGGTGCTGTATATGGGCGAATTCCACGGGGACACTGACGCGAATTTCGTCCGCAAGATCAATGCCATCAAAGCCTCTGGAATGCAGCTTTCGTCTTTGTGGAATTATGGCGATGCGGCCAATGCGAAAACGAAATCTTTTTCAGATGATTCGTTCATGTTCTCACGCACCGCTGAGGCGAATCAGTATTATCGTGATCAAGGGCTCCAGAAACCTGAAGTCTATTGGTCGAAGACCTCCGTGTCTTCAACGCGGTAGCCCCGCAATTATTGCTACCTGGAAATGACACTATGAAAACGACGATCGCCCTCTTAACGGCCCTGCTGGTTGCACCGTTACCGCTGCTGGCTTACGACTTCTACCAGCCGCAGGTGAAGCACGTCACCATTCACGACGGCAAACTGGCGGAAGGTCACTACGCCTACAACCACATGGCGTCGGTGGAATGGTTCGACGGAAAATTCCACGCTGTCTGGGGCGCGCATGCCCAGACGCATCTCGAAGGCAAGCCGGGCCAGCTCGACGTGTGGGCGACGAGCCCGGACTTCGAAACGTGGAGCGCGCCGCAACCGCTTGCGCATACCGGCGCCAACGCGCTCGCACGCGACGAGCAGTGCGTCCAGTGGCAGCCAAACTTGCTCAACTATCGTGACCAGCAACTCTGGTGCGTCTGGTCGTTCAACAGCAAGAACACCGCACTCGACGGCCTCTGGTTGAGCACGCTGGAAAAAGGCAGCAGCGACTGGAAGCACCGGCGCATCCAACGCCGGCAGGAGGCCAACGGCGTTCCATGCTCCATCTTCGCCAGCCAGAACCCGGTGCTGCTTTCCTCCGGCCGCGTGCTCGCGCCGGTGACGCTCAACCATCGGGAGTTCACGCCCGATGCCGGCGGCAAGCCGACCACCAACAGCATCGTTCGTCGCTTCAACGCGTGCTTCTACACCGACGATGGCGGCGCGACGTGGGCCTGCTCCAATCCGATCAGCTCCGTGGACGATGCCGAGGCGCAGTGGGAGCCGTTCTTCTACGAGCAGAGTGATGGCATGCTCCGGGCCTTCATGCGGAATTTCACGAAAGGTGTGCCGTTCGCCACGCAATGGCGGCTGACCACAGTCGGCACGGGTGCGGCCAAGGGCACGCCGGTGAATTTCCCCAACGATCCGGTTTATGCGTGCATGGAAACCGTGAACTGCCGCCCGCAAGTTTTTCGGCTCGCAGGTGGCCGCTACTGCCTGCTGCAGCAGGATGCGTATGTGAACCATCGCGACTACTCGACGCGGCTGAACGTCGCGCTCCACTTCAGCCGCAGCGGCGCGGACGATTTCGTTGCCGGCCCCCCGGTGTCGCGGCCGGGCGTGATCAGCGCGTATCCGCAGGGGATCGAGCACGACGGCAAGATTTACCTCGCCTACAGCATGGGCCCCGGGAACGAAGCGCGCAGCATCGAGGGCGCGATCGTTGCGCCCGCGCCGCGGGCCGATCGCTACTACGTCTGGCCGCGCTCGAAGGAGCTGGTCAAGATGCAGGAGGAGCGGGATGCGGCGGGCAAGAAGAAGGTCGTCCGGCTGAATCCCGATGCGCGCACGGTGACGCCGAAAGTGAAGACGGTGGAAAAACGCAAGACGCTCCAATTCAGCGCGCGCGCCAGCGCCGGCGTGGATCTCGACCCCGTGGATTTCGCCGCCGGCCAGTCGCTGGAGTTCAGTTTCGAGACGCGGGTGCTGCGGCTGCAGCCGGTCGGCCGGCTGGTCTTCTGCTCGCTAGGCGACCGCATTCCGATCCGGCTCGGCATGATGGCGAACCGCCCCGGCAAGCTCTATGCCTACACGCGCAACCAGTGGGAGCCGGTCTGCGATTTCCCGCTGCAGCAGTGGCACACGCTGCACGTCACCGTGCGCGGCGCGGACTTCTCCGTCGCGGTGGACGGCCAGCCGCCGCAGACCTTTCCGAATCCGCTCGTGAACCCGACGCCGCGCCTCTATCTCGGCGACGGCTTCGAGGCGGACTATATATATAGCCTTTCCGGCTCTGAGTTCCTGGTGGACCTCGGTTCGCTCCGTAGCAAGGTGCAGTGAGTCAACAGGAGACGAGCATGCAACGCGAACTTCAACGACGGGATCTGCTGAAAGCCGTGCTCGCCATCGGCCTCGGCGGTGTGGCCGCGCTGCCGGGACGCGCCGAACATCCGGCGCGTGCGCAGGGCGGCGGCGCGGTGCCGGTGCTTCATGCGACCGATCTGTTCCATCCACATGGCGACCCGGACGATCATTTCGATCTCGCGTGCGCCTACGCGCTGGCTCTGCGCGGGCGCTACGACCTACGCGGCGTGGTCATTGATTATCCGCCGGATTTTCGCGAGGGCGATCCGGCCGTGGTGGCCGTGGCACAGATGAACTGGCTGACCGGCCGCGCCGTACCGGTGGCCCTCGGCACCCCGCGCCGGTTGGCGCACCGCAAGGACGCGCTCACCAGCGCACCGCTGCAGGAGACGGCGGCCATCGAGTTCATCCTTAACCAGTTGCGCGCGGCTGAGCGGCCCGTCGCGGTGGTCTGCGTCGGTTCCGCGGCGGACGTCGTCGCCGCGGCAGTGCGCGAGCCGCACCTCTTCAAGGAGAAATGCGCCGGCGTCTATCTCAACAGCGGTTCGGCGCACGACAATCCCGCCAAGCCGGCGCAGCTGGAATTCAACGTGCGCCTCGATCCCGCCGCCTACGCGGCGATGTTCGATCTGCCGTGTCCGTTTTTCTGGTTCCCGTGCTGGCATACAACGGAAGTCCGGCAGAGCGGGGAGTCGGGCAGTTTCTACTGGCTGCCGCACCGCGAGGCGCTCGGCAACGCGGTGCCCGGCCTCGCGAATTTCTTCGCGCACATGTTCGAGAAATCCACCAACCCGCGCTGGCTGCGCGCAATGAAAAATCCGCCTAAGGCGGAAGCATGGCAGAAGATCTTGGAAGCAAAGCGCGGAATGTGGTCCACCGCCAGCCAGTTCGTCGCGGCGGGGCTGACCGTCACCCGCGACGGCAAAATTGTCCCCGCCGCCGAAGCTGGCGACAGCGCCGTTTTCAAAATGCAGTCGGTCGAGGTCACCTGCGCCGATGACGGACGCACCACCTGGCGTCCGTCGGAGAAGGACACCGGCCGCTGGATGTTGAGAGTCACCGATGTAGAACGTTATCCCGCGGCCATGACGCGCGCCGTGGCCGAGCTGTTCGCCGCGTTCGGCAGCAGTTCAACGAAATAGCTTGAAAGGAATCCTTATGAACAAAACAAAAAACAAACTGATGGCCGGCGAGCCCGTGCTCGGCGGCTGGACGCTGACCGGTCATCCCGCCGTCGCCGAAATCATGGCGGGCGAAGGCTTCGACTTTCTCGGCGTGGATCTCGAACACACCGCGACGAGCATCGCGGACTTCTATCACAACGTGCTCGCGGCAAAGGGTACAGGCTGCGACGTGCTCGCGCGCTTGCCTTCGTGCGATCCGGTGATCGCCAAGCACGTGCTCGACGCCGGTGCGGCGGGCATCATCGTGCCCTCGGTGAATTCGCCGGCCGAGGCCGCACAGTCGGTGGCGATGGCTAAGTTTCCGCCGGAGGGTACGCGCGGCGCCTCGCTCTGCCGCGCGACGGGCTTCGGGAAAAATTTCTCCGGCTATTTCGCCAACCACAACCGCGAGGTGTTGGTCGTGGTGATGCTGGAGCACATCAAGGCCGTGGAGCAGGCCGATGCAATTCTCGCGACGCCAGGCATTGATGCGGTGCTGATCGGCCCCTATGACCTCTCGGCCTCGATGAACCTCGCCGGCCAGCTCGATCATCCCGCGGTGCTGGAGGCGCAGCAGCAGATTCTCGCCGCCTGCGGACGCCACAAGGTCGCACCCGGCATCCACGTGGTGCCGACCGACGCGGGCGAAGTCCGCCGTCGCATCGTGCAAGGCTTCCGGTTCATCGCCTGCGGACTCGACACCATCTTTATCCGCGAAGGTTGCCGGCAGATGCTCAAAGCCCGGACGGAGAAATAAGCCATGCGTGAAATTGTCTTGGTCACCCAGCAGGAATTCGACAAAGCCGCGGAAATATTCCGCGCGGCCGCCGACGTGAGCTGCGAGCCCGCGCCCGCGGACGAGGCCGCGCTGGCCGCCGCGGTCGCCACGCGCGGCGCGCGCGCCGCCATCGTTGGCGTCGCGCCCTATCGCGGTCCGCTCTATGCAGCGCTGGGGAAAAATGGCGCCGGCCTGATTGCGCGGTTCGGGGTGGGGCACGATGGCGTGGATAAACCGCTCGCGCGGCAGCACGGGATTCTCGTCACGAATACTCCGGGCGTGCTCGATCTCTCCGTCGCGGAGCACACGCTCTGGCTGATGGGCAGCCTCGCGCGCCGCGTTGCGCAGTCGCACGAGGCCATGCGTGACGGGAAGTTCGCCGGCCAGACCGGTATGGAACTGCATGGCAAGACGCTCGGCATTCTCGGCTTTGGCAACATCGGCAAGAAGGTCGCCGCCAGCGCGCATTTTGGCTTTGGCATGCAGGTAATCGCGTGCGACCAGGTGGCCGCCCCGGCGAACCTAACCGCGTTGGGCGTTGAGCGCTTCACGGACAGCGTGGAAGAATGCTTCCGCCAGTCCGACGTGGTCACCATCCACCTGCCGGCGATTGCCAGTACGCAGAAGTTCATCAACGCGGAGCGGCTCGCGTGGCTCAAGCCGACCGCGCTGCTGATCAACACCGCGCGCGGCGCGGTGCTCGACGAGGTCGCGCTCTACGACGCGCTCGCCGCCAAGCGCCTCGCCGGCGCGGCGCTCGATGTCTTCGCCGTCGAGCCCTACGCACCCGCGCAGCCCGACAAGGATCTGCGCACGCTCGACAACATCGTGCTCACCGCGCACATCGGCTCGAACACGCGCGAAGCCAACGCGCGCATGGCTGCCGGCGCGCTGGAGAACGTGCGGAATTTCTTTGCCGGCCGCCTCGACAAGCTGACGTGCGTCCCCGGCGGCTGAAGTTTGGATACGGAGGATAACCACAGAGGTCACGGAGGTCACAGAGGCGCATCCTCTGCGGACCTCTTCCCTTCCTCTGTGACTCTGTGGTTTTGCTTTCCAATGATTGGAAAATCATACGGGATTATTTCCAAGCCTTGGAAAACACAGTTGCGGATTGACCGGACGGGGCCTTTGGCTAGAGTGTGCGGCATTGTCGAGGCCAGATGGATATGCTGCCACGTCATGAAATTGTCCGGCGCGCGATCGAGTTCGCCCGCCCGCCGCGGCTGCCGTTCTGGCAGCACTGGAACCACAAGCTGCCGGAGTTTCCCGACGACGTCTGCAATATCTGGGAAATGGACCGCGCGCAGGCGGGCTGGTTCTTTGACCGGGCCGCGCCTGACGACTGGGGCTGCGGCTGGAGCGCCACCGAACTCAAGAACATCGGGCAGGTCACCGAGTGGCCGCTGGCGGAGTGGTCCGCGCTCGACTCCTACCGTCCGCCCGATCCGCTCAATCCGTTCTACTACGAGCGGCTCAAGCCGCTGCTCGCCGCGGCGGACGACAGGTATGTGGCGCTCACCGCGCACAACCTGCTGTTTTCGCGGCTGCACAAGCTGCGCGGGTTCGCCGCGACCATGGAGGATTTCTACGCCGAGCCCGAATGCGTTAACCGGGTGCTCGACATGATTGTGGAGTTCAAGGTCCGCCAGGTGCGCGAACTGCACCGGCGCTTCGGCGGCCGCGTCCACGGCCTGTTCGTCGCCGACGACTGGGGCACGCAGTCCGGCCCGTTCATCGGTCCCAACCTGTTCGACGAGTTCTTCGCGCCGCGCTACCAGCAGATCTTCGACGCGATCCACGCCTGCGGCTGGCATGTGATCCTGCATAGCTGCGGGCGCATCAACGTGCTCGTGCCACGCCTGCTCGCAACCGGCGTGGATGTACTGAACATGCAACAGTCGCGCAACTACGGGCTGCTCGAGTTCGGCGAGCAGTTCCGCGGCAAGGTCTGCTTCCTCGCGACCGTGGATATCCAGACGACAATGCCGCGTGGCGTCGAGGCGGAAATCCGCGAGGAAGCCCGCCTGCTGGCGCAGCACTGGCGCACGGCGGAGGGTGGCCTGATCGTTTTCGACTACGGTGCGTGGGAAGCGCTTGGCGTCAACGCCGAGGCCCCGCGCGTCATGTTCGATGAATTTATGCGGCTGCAAACCGCGAAGGAGCAACCATGACACAGTCCCGTCGTCAGTTCCTGAAAAGCTCGCTGGCCGGCGCCGGTGTGCTGGCGTTCCCGACCATCATCCCGGCGCGCGTGCTCGGCGCGGACGCGCCCAGCAAGAAGATCAACCTGCTCCAGATCGGCTGCGGCCGTATCGCGCGCACATTGGACCTGCCGGGCTTCCTGAAGCACGACATCGCCCGCGTGATCGCGGTGTGCGACTTAGATGCCATCCGCGTCGCCGATACGAAGCAATTCGTCGAGCAGTACTACGCGAAGAAAAAGATCTCGGTGAACGTCGCGACTTTTGCCGATTACCGCGAGGCGCTGCAGCGCAAGGATATCGACGCCGTCGCCATCAGCACGCCCGACCACTGGCACGCGCAGCCGGTGATCGAGGCCGCGCTCGCCGGCAAGGACGTCTATGTGCAGAAGCCGCTGACGATGACGATGGCCGAGGGCCGCGCCGTCAGCGATGTGCTGCGCAAGCAGCCGTGCATCTTCCAGGTCGGCAGCCAGCGGCGCGCGGCCGTGGGGGTACGCATGACGTGCGAAGCGGTGCGCAGCGGCCGCATCGGCAAGGTACACACCGTCAGGGTCGGGATGCCGACCGACCCGGCCGGTGGCGAAACGCGCGCGATACCTGTGCCGCCGAATCTCAACTACGATGCGTGGCTCGGCCCGACGCCGCTCGCGCCCTACAACGAGGACCGCGTCCACACGCAGGATCCCGACCCGAAGAAGCGGTTTGGGCTGCGGCCCGGCTGGCTGCGGATCGAGTCCTACTGCCTCGGCATGATCACCGGCCACGGCGCGCACTGGAACGACATCGTGCAGTGGGGCTTGGGCACCGAGGATACCGGCCCGGTCGAGATCACCGGCGGCGCCGATTTTCCCAAGGGCGGGCTGTGGAATGTCCATGGCGACTATCACGTCGAGGCCACCTATGCGAACGGGGTAAAGCTGATCATCAACAACAAACTGCCGATCGGCGTGCGCTTCGAGGGCAGCGACGGTTGGATCTTCGTTGGCGCCGGCTCGGAGAAGGTCACGCCGAGCGACCCGATCGGCAAGGCGGGCAAGGGCAGCAAGGCGCTCGACGCGAGCAACCCCGACATCCTCAAGACCCCGCTCGGCGCAAGCGATATCCACCTGCACGAAAGCCCGCAGGGCGACCACCATCTCGACTGGCTCACCAGCATCCAGACACGCAAACCCGCCGCGACCACGCCGGAGCAGGCGCACCGCTCGACCAGCGTCTGCATCGTCGCGTGGATCGCGATGAAGCTCGGCCGCAAACTGCGTTGGGACCCGCAGGCCGAGAAGTTCATCGGCGACGATGCCGCCAACGCCATGCTCACCCGCACCGAGCGCGCGCCCTACGGCGCGCTCGCGCTGCTCAAGAAGGCCTGAGGGCCGATTCAATGGACGTCGTGGAGATTATGGATGAACTACTCTGCATTTTGGATGCGAGACCATCGCGTCCATTTTGATCATCAAGTCCATGACGCAGAACTCCTGCGACCGCGAAACTTTCCAAGCCATGCGAAAAAGATGGGAAATATTTCCAAGCTCTGGAAGAGTGCCGCACGGGAAGAGGTTCTATGACGAAGCGCAGTTTGCTGGTTACGGTATTGTTGTTTGCCGGTGTGGCGGGGGCGGCGCGGCCCGACCGCGTTCCGCCGCCGGTGCTCACCACCAACGATGTTGATGTGCGCATGCTGGAGTGCCTGCGCGTCATCGCGCGCGGGCTGGCGCCTGACGCAAGGCAACTGCAGGGCAAGATCAAGCAGGCCACCGCCAGCACGCCGGGCGTCGCCAAGCGCGGACTCAACATCATGGTCTCGCGTTGGGACAAGGGGCCGCAGTATGCGCTGGCCTGCCTCGCCGTCGGCGAGCATGTGGCGGAGGCCAACGCGCATATCATCCGCTGGTGCCGCGACTATCCGATCAGCAAGGACCAGCCGCAGGATGCCGGCGACGTAGACCCGCGCAAGATCCTGCGCGCCGCACTGCTGCCGGAGACGCGCGCGCGGCTGACCGCCGAGGCGCTCGCCGCCATCGAGGACGCGGCCTACGCGTTTGTCTTCAAGCGCAGCGTCATCGATCCCGCCGCGCCGCCGTGGAACAACGCCAGCCGCACGGTCTGGGCGATGAGCGGCAGCGAGAACCACGACGCGAACCAGAAGATGGCGAACCTGCTCGCGTTGCAGTTCCTCTGCCTGCACGGCCAACGGTATAACGGCGATACGCCGCTCGCCGACGGTCGCGCCGCCCGCGCGCACTACGCGGCGTGGGTCGCCTACTGGAAGGAATTCACGCGGCAGCGCGCACGCGAGGGCATCTTCACCGAGGTCGCGCAGCCCGGCTCCTATGGGCGTGCGACGATCAGCGTCTACTTCGATCTCTTTGATCTCGCGGACGATCCCGTGTTGCGCCGGCTCGGCGGCGAGATGGCCACACTGCACTTCGCGCAGCTCGCGACGGAGTTCGAGCCGCGCACCGGCACGCGCGGCGCGATCGCCATCACGCGCGCCAAGGATGGCATCGATCAGCAGTTCGGCATTCACTGGACGAAGAATCTCACCTATGCGTGGGGCTGGCACAACGCACCCGACGAAAAGATTCTCGAGGGCGAGGCGCAGATTTTCACGACGCACTACCGCCCGCCGGCCATCGTCACCGCCATCGCCCGCGGCCCGCACCTGCCGCCCTATCTGGCCACGATGCGCTGCCCCGGCCTTGGCGGCGACAAGACCAACGAGGTCATCGAGGCGCTCTTCGCCGATGGCGAGGCGCACAACTCCCATCTGCGCCGCACGAGCTGGATCACGCCGGAGTACATGTTGAGCGGGCTGACAGCCGATCCCGCCCGGCACTACCTCGCCATCAGCACGCAGAGCCGTATCGCGGGCATCACCTTCGCCAGCGGTGTTCACGACCGCCTCACGATCATCGGCTACGACAAGGCCGACACGAAGAGCATCAGCTACAACGCCATCAACACGCTGCCGTGGCGCGACTGCCTGCTCGCGGGGCGCGATCCCTCGGGCAAGACGGTGGCCACGCGCGTCTATGTGGCGCAGGCGCTCTGGAGCAAGCGCGTCGAAACGACCAACGGCTGGCTGTTTGTACGCGGCGGCGATGGCTTCTGCGCGCTGCGTATCGCGACCGGCGGCTACACGGAGAGCGCGGCGCATCACAAGATGGGCGTCCACCTCACGCTGGCCGACAAGGATGCGCCCATGATTTTCCAGACCGGCCGCGCGGCGGATTATCCAGGCGGGTTCGCCGGCTTTCAACAGGCTGTGCTTGAGAAAGCGCGCGTTGAGTTTGCCGGTAATTGTCTGCGCTATCGCTCGCTCGCCGGCGACGAGTTGTGTTTCTGGGTGAAGGAACCACAACTGCCCAAAGTCAACGGCCAGCCCTTTGCGCTGAACCCGCCGGAGACCTATGCCAGTCCCTATCTCGTGATGCAGCACGGCACCGACCTCGCCCTCATCCGCTGCCCCGGCTTCAAGGAACTGGTGCTCGACTTCGGTTATCCGCGGTGAGGCTCAACCCAGCCGCTCGCGGAGCAACTGCATGATGAGCCGCGCCTGTGGCGTATGAAACCGATGCACCATCAAGCCAGACCAATCTTTGTGGAACAGCGCTGGGTCGAACTCCACCAACAGCGTGTCGTCGTTTTCTTGAGCGAAGCGCACCTTGCGAAGGCGCTCATCGGTGAAGGGAATGTTGATGCAGCGCCGTGAATGCTCGAACGCCATGAAGCGTACCTTGGTCAGGGCCACTCCGCCCGTAAACCGGCGGAAATAATGCTCTCGATATTTTGTGGGAGTACGGAGAAAAGGGTTGCGGAGCGAACAACGGATGCCCTCGTCCAGCGCGAGCAGCTCCTCTTGCTGCAACTGCGCTTTCACGGACTCCGGTATCCGCCCCACACCAAAAAGCCTGTATAACAGCGACTTCACAAAGCTGCTCCGGCAATTACCACAGCCTGCGGATGTGACCGCGCTATGCCGGCAAGGGCTGGCGCCGCGGTCGTCAGTTCTTCCTGATCTGGAGTCTGGTATATAGACCATGCGGATGGATGTGGCTCACTCCGTCCGGCGTCGTGACCACGACGAACTGGTCATAAACCTCCACCCGGCTGCCCTTGCTGTAGCCTCCGCCCGAGTTGCTGGCGGCCGTCAGGGGCTTCTCCCAAAACGTGCCGTCCTCCAGCGTGCCCACCACCAACGCCCTGCTGCCGCAACCGCAGCCCGCCGTCAGGCCGAGGGTCACCAGCGCACAAAACAGCATCAGTATTCGCATTGCTTTGCTCCTGTGCCGAACCTGAGCCCGATATGCCAGCGCCGCGGGGGCAAGTCAACCGCGAAACGGCGCGCCTCGCCCTCCTCCATGCCCCCCAACAAGCTTCTGCCGCTCCGATGCTCTGGCGCCGAAGCTTGCCGCCGGCGGAGGGGCGGAGCTATAGGGCGCCCAGGCTTTCCACCGCCCACGGCAGAGCGGCCCAAGTTTGGAAGAGCGGTCGGAATCGTTCCAAACCTTGGGAAAAAGATGGGAAAAGCTTCCAAGGTTTGGCAATAGAGTTGCCCGTCTCGCCAGGTTCGGCTGGAAGAGTGCCGTTGGGGACGAGGTTTTATGACAACGAACAGTTCCATGGGTGTGGCGGTGCTGTCCGCCGGCGCGGCGGCTGCAGGCGCCGCTCATCTTCCGCGTCGGCCGCATCGCGGCCCGCATGGGTTTTGGCGGGGGAACGAAACAGCACAACACACATGCCCGGACAACGAGCGCAAGGCCATGAAACACACCCTCGCACTCCTCGCTGCCCTGTGGCTGCTGCCGCTAACCGCGCCGGCGGCGGAAGAGTTCACCATCGAGGCGAAGGACTTCGACGCTGGCAACGTCCGGGTCAGCTTGGCCGGGCAGTTGTATGCCGACGGACACGCGTGTATCTGGCACGGCAGCGGATCGCCGGACCGGGCGGAGTATGTGCTCGAATTTCCAGTGACGGCGGAGTACGCGCTGGCGGGGCTATATGCGGCGGCGCAGTCGCGGCCGGTCGAAATCAGCCTCGATGGTCAGACGGTGCAGAGCGGGTTCGCGAGTGTAACGGGCAGTTGGCAGACGAAAACGGCGAAGTGGGAACACCAAGGAACGTTACGCATTGAGCGCGGCACGCACACCATCGCGCTCCAACGCACCGGGCCATTGCCGCATATCTGCGCGCTGCGGCTGCAAGCACCGGAGGGCGCCAAGCCGAAGCGGCTCTCCCCGGAGCAGCGCGCGGAGTGGGCGCGCCACATCGAGCAGCAAGCGGAAACCAAGTCGCAGATTGCGGCGTTGCAACGCGTGAACTGCGAGGCCGTGCGGCTGGCCATCGAGGACCTGGAACGGAATTTCCCCGGGCGCTATGACGGGACCAAACATCGGAAAGCCCTGACTGATTTTCAACGCGTATATGCGTCGCTGGCCGCATCGCTCGCAGCGGGTAAACTGCCGGAGTCCTTGCCGCCGGTCGAGGAAGTGCTGGCGGGTGTGCGGGCGGCGCTGCTGGCCAATCCGTTGCTCGATGGCGACCGGCTGCTGGTGGTGCGGCGCAAGCCCGCCGGCAGCACCGGGTTCGTCGGCGCCAATTTCTTGTCGCACGCCAGCGTGCGCGACCGCACTAACTGGGTGAATGAGATCGCGGTGGTCACGGAGTTGCGCGGCAAGCCCCGCTTGCAGACGCTTTACACGCCGCCGGCGCAGCGCCTGCTGCGCGACGTGCGCTTGGACTTCGACGCGAAAAAAGTTTTATTCTCCAGCATCGGCGGGAATGGACGCTGGGCGGTCTTTGAGGTGCCGGCAGTCGGCGGCGAGGCGCAGCAGGTGACGCCGACGGATTATCCCGATGTGGATTTCTTCGACGCGTGTTATCTGCCGGACGGCCGGATCATCGTGGCCTCGACGGCGAACTACTACGGCGTACCCTGCCTTGGCGGCAAAGAGCCGGTCGCGACGCTCTACCTGCTAGACCGCGCGACGGGCAAACTCCGGCAACTGACGTTCGACCAGGATCACAACAACGACCCGACTGTGCTCAACGACGGGCGTGTGCTCTACCAACGCTGGGAGTACAGCGACATCCCGCACTACTTCTCGCGCCGGCGCTTCACCATGAACCCGGATGGCACAGGGCAGCTCGCGCTTCACGGCAGCGGCTCGTGGTTCCCGACGGCTTTCCGCTTCGCCCAGCCAGTCCCGGATCATCCGACTTTGCTGGCAGGCATCATCAGCGGTCATCACGATCACGGCGACTGCGGCCGGCTGGCGTTGCTTGATCCGGGGCTGGCCAGTGCGTATCCGTTCCGCTATCGGCCGACGTCGAAAGAGTGGGGCGTCGAAGGCAGCCATGTCGCACTGACGCCGGACATCCTGCCGGCGGAGCAGACCGGGTTCGTGCAGTTCATCCCCGGCCGCGGCAAGCCGGTGCCCGGCACCGTCTGCGACAACATCGTCAGCGGCGTGTATCTCAAGGAGCGGCCGGAGTTGATGACGCATCCGCACCCGCTCAGCAGCAAATACTTTCTCGTTGCGATGAAGCCGGACGCGTCGAGCCTCTGGGGCATCTATCTGGTGGACGTGTTCGACAATATGACGCTGATCGCCGAGACGCCGGGCGCGGCGCTGTTCGAGCCGGTTCTGTTGCAGCCGCGGCAACGCCCGCCGGTGATTCCCGACCGGGTGCATCCCGACCAGCCGACGGCCACGGTGCATATCGGCGATCTGTATGCCGGGCCTGGATTGGCGGGCGTGCCGCATGGCACGGTGAAAGCGCTACGCATCTTCGCCTACCATTTCGGTTACCTCGGCAAGGCGAGTTTCGAGATCATCGGCACGCAGTCCGGTTGGGATGTGAAACGCGTGCTTGGCACCACGCCCGTGGAAGCCGATGGCTCCGCCGCTTTCCTGATCCCGGCGAATACGCCCATCTCGATCCAGCCGCTCGACAGCGAGGGGCGCGCCGTGCAACTGATGCGGAGCTGGCTCGTCGGCATGCCCGGCGAGCGCGTTTCCTGTGCCGGTTGCCACGAGAACCGCGCCGAGACATTGCCGGCAAAGCGCACGCTCGCCAGCCAACGCGCCCCGATGCCCTTGACGCCGTGGCTCGGGCCGGCGCGGCCGTTCGATTTTGCGAACGAGGTGTATCCCGTTCTGCAAAAGCACTGCCTCGGCTGCCACGACCAACCGGCCACCGTCGGCCCGCGCAGCAAACCGTCGTTCAGCAAGCCAGATGTCGCCTACGACACGTTGCACCCGTACATCCACCGGCCGGGGCCGGAGGCCGACATGGCGCTGCTCAATCCGCTGGAGTACCACGCTTCCACCAGCCCGCTGATGCAGCTGTTGGAGAAAGGCCACCACGGCGTCCGGCTCGATCACCTCCCGCGCGAGTCCCGCGAACGCCTCTACTGCTGGATAGACCTCAACGTCCCCCGGCGCGGCTCGTTTGAATTGCCGCCAGACAAACAGCACATCGCCCAGCGCCGGCGCGAGTTGAACAAGGTATTCGCGGCGGTCGCCGTCGATCCCGAGCAGGAATATGCCGGTGCCCGCAAGAGCGCACCGCCGGCCGCCTTCGAGCCGCCGCCCAAACCGGCGCCTGAACCGCCCGACACGCTTCGCGCGAACGGGTTCCCCTTCAGCGCCACCGCCGGCGAAGTGAAAACCGTTGACCTCGGTCGCGGCCTCAAACTCATCTTGCGCAGGATACCGGCCGGGGAATTCGTGATGGGCAGCCGCGCCGGCGCGCCCGACGAACGACCGCGCGCCGTGGTCCGGATCGCGCAACCATTCTGGATGGCGGAGACCGAGATCAGCAACGCCCAGTACGCGCTGTTCGCTCCCGAGCACGACACGCGCTACCTCGATATGCACTACATGGACCGCGTGACCCCCGGCTACATCGCCAACCATCCCGACCAGCCCGTCGCACGGATTTCTTGGCAGGAAGCGATGCGGTTCTGCAAGTGGATGAGCCGGAAAACCGGCCTGAACGTGAACCTGCCCACCGAGGCCCAGTGGGAATGGGCCGCCCGCGCCGGCACCGACACCCAATTCTTCTACGGCACGCTGGATACCGACTTCGGCCGCTTCGCCAATCTCGCCGACCAATCCTTGCGCTGGTTCAAGATGGGCTACCCCGGCCCTGGGAATTTGCAGATCCGCGCGCCGTATCCTGCCGGCAACAATTTCCCGCTGCGCGACGAACGGTTCCGCGACAAGTGCCACGTCGTGGACTACGTCGGCCAACTGGAGCCGAATCCGTGGGGCCTGCGCGACATGATCGGCAACGTCAGCGAATGGACCCGCTCCACCTATCGCCCGTATCCCTATCGCGACGACGATGGTCCCGCCGGCCGCAAAGCCGTCCGCGGCGGCAGTTGGGCCGACCGCCCCGCCGACGCCGGATCCTCCGTGCGCCGCGCCGTTGAGCCGTGGCAAAAAGTGTACGACATCGGCTTCCGCGTCATGGTAGAAGACGCGCGCTGAGTCGCCTGCCTTGCCGCCGCCACCGCAGCCACGCCTGCCGGGATGGACAGCGGCGCTCTTTGGTGCTACGAAGCGCCAAGTTCTCCAAGCCTTGGCAGGCCCGGTTCTGGAATTTTCCAGAGATTGGAAAAGGTCGGCGGGGTTTTTTGCAAGCCTTGGAAAAAACGGCGTGAAATTTTCCAAGGGTTGGAAAAGACGCAGCGCGAGAAAGGCCTTTATGCTGAAGCGTGGAATAGTTTGCGTGATGCTGTTGCTCGCCGGTGTGGCGGGCGCGGCGGCGAAGGATTGGCCGGAATATGCCGGGTCGCCGTGCAAGAACCTTGTCGCGGAGGCGTCGAATTTGCCGGATTCGTTTGGGCCGGGCGAAAAGGATTCGCTGAAGGGCGAGATCGTCCCCGGCACCGGCTCGAACGTGCTCTGGGGCGTACGCACGAGTTCGCTGACCTATCCCTCGCCGACGGTCGTGGGCGGAAAGATTTTCACCGGCGGCAAGGAGTCGGGGCTCGGCATCTTCAAATGCCTCGACGCACACAACGGCAAGGTGCTGTGGCAATACGCCGAGCCGTTCCGTAAATTCCCGGAGTCCATTGACGGGGATTGGAAGTACATGCTCGGCCGCATCACGCCGAATCTCGGCATCTGCGCGACGGCAACTTATTCCGACGGGCGCGTGATGCTCGTCAATCATCGCGCCGAGGTGATTTGTTTCGACGCGGAAGGCGGTGCGGAGCCGTTTGTCATGCCGCAGCCGGGCGAGAACAAACCGAAGAAAGGCGAGACGCCTCCTCCCGCCGCGCCGTCGGGCGTGCGCGGCCCCAAGGTGCAGTGGAAGTTCGATATGTGGGCGCACGGCATCCGTCCGTGCGATGGCTGCAACGGCTCGCCGCTGGTGGATGGCGACTTCGTCTATGTGAACACCTCCAACGGCACCGACCGCGATGCGGCGATCGCCTTCTACGACGACCGCAAGACACCCGCGCCGGATGCGCCGAACCTGATCGTGCTCGACAAAAAAAACGGACGCCTGCTGGCCACCGATGACGAGAAAAACATCGGCCCGAACATTTTTCACGGCGAGTGGTCCACGCCGTCGCTTGGCGTGGTCAACGGGAAGAAAATGATTTTCTATGGCGCGGGCAACGGCAGCTGCTACGCCTTCGAGGCCTTGACCGCCAAGCCGGAGCAGCCCGCCAAGCTTAAGACGGTCTGGTGGGCCGACTGCATTCCGCCGGAGTATCGCGTCAGCGTCAGCAATCTGAACTGGGCCGCGCTCTACTCGCTCGGCGACAAGCGGCTCAAGCGGTCGTTCAACAAGACGAACGACAGCCAGTATGTCGGCACCAGCGAGATCATCGGCTGCCCGGTGTTCCTCAGCAACCGCGTCTATGTGGCTATCGGCCGCGATCCCGAGCACGGCCGCGGCCGCGGCGCGCTCTGGTGCCTCGATGCGACGCAGACCGGCGACAGCACGCAGAGCGGAAAAATATGGTGCTACCAAGGGCTTGACCGCACGCTCGCCACGCCCGCGATCCGCGACGGCCTGCTCTACATCGGCGACGTCGCCGGCCGCATCCATTGCCTCGAAGCCGACACAGGCAAAGTTGTTTGGGTCCACGAGACCGGCGCCGACGCGTGGTCCTCGACGCTGCTTGCCGATGGCAAGCTGTTCTTCCCCACGCTCAAGCATCTGTGGGTGCTCGCCGCCGGGCGCGAGAAAAAGGTGTTGAGCCAGATCAGCCTCGGCGCGCCGATGTACGCCACACCCGTCGCCGTCGGCGAGACGCTCTACATCAACTCGCGCAATTATCTCTGGGCGGTGCACAAATAGGAGTACGTGGGAGCGACGCACTGCGCCTGGCGTGGGGCAAGCATCGGACGAGAACGGCAGTGCTTATGATGAGGAAACGTTTTGCTGCGATCAAAACATGGCTGGGCCTGACCGCGCTGCTCGCCAGTCCGGCGTGTTGGGCTTGGGGGCCGGGCCACGGCGATGTGGCCGCCGCGGTCTTTGAACGGCTGCCGGGCGAACTGCGGTCTGGCTTCACGCCGGAGGTGGTGCAACAGGCCATCGGCCATGACTGCCATTACCCCGACAGCCAGGAGGCTTTCGCGGTCGCGCCGATCGGCCGGGCTGCGTTGGACCGCCTGCAGGCGTATGGCATCAAGCACCGTTACGGCTTGCACAGCGACGTGGGCCGCGCGGTGGCTTTTGGCCTGCTGGTGGATGCGTTGCGCGAAAAACAGTTCGGGCGCGCGGCCCTGTGGATTTCGGCGCTGTCGCACTCGACGGCGGACATGGCGGCCTGCAACCACGACCCGTTGATCCACACCGCCACCTATGGCTGGGCGGCCTGGGGGCTGAAATTGCCCGGAGGTGCGCCGATCACGTGCTTGACGGGGCTGCTGGATTTGCATGCCACGGCCAGCGATCCGTCGGGCGGGCAAGCGGCTTTCCGGCAGGCCGTCGCGGCGCTGGCCCTGCACGACGATCAACCCGACGCGGTGACGGCGCTGGTGGCCATCATGTTGTATGGACAAGAGGGCGCGCAGTTCTGTGGCTTGCGTGGTGCGGCGCTCATGGCGGGGGCCTCAGGCTGGGTGGAGCGGCAGGATGTGGGCGCCCGCGCACAACTCTGGAAGAGCATGGCTGAACTGGGCGCGTGGGCGGTGGCCCGGACGGTGCGCGACGTGGAAGTCGCGCTGCGGCTGGCCCGCGGCGGCGGGAGCGTCGCGCCCACCCCGGCGATCCAGGCGGCTTTTCAGCAGCAGGTGTTGGCGTGGGTGCGCGAACGCAAGCTGGAAGATGACTCGCTCTTCGCCCCGCTGCTGCGCGCCAAGCCCGCCGCAGGCGCGCGCGCGGTCGGTGTGGTGTTGGAGCCGACGTGGCGGATGAACGACGCCCTGCTGGGGGTTTCCAGCCGCGTGCTGGCAGCATCCATCACGCGGACCTTGCAGCAGACGGGCCGCCCCTATGTCACGCTGGATGTCCGCGGGCTGCTGGCGGAGGGTTTTCCGGCTCCTGCCGAGGTGCCGGTGGTGATCATCGTGGCGTCGGGCCTGGGCAATTACCAAGGTTGGAAAAGCACCGACCTCGACCAGCGCCTAGCCGGCTACCTGGCGCAAGGCGGGCGCATGCTATGGATTGGCGGGACGGCCAAGCCGCCGGTCAAGTCGTTCGGCGCCGTGGTACAGGCGATGAAGAAAGGCGACACGCCAGCGCTGCCGGTGGCTGCGGAGGACTTTGTCCGCTGTCGCCTGCGACTCTCCTGCGGCAGCGACGCTGAACTTTGGCAAGTGGCGCACTCGCCCAAGACGCCCGCCGGCTGGCAACAGCCGTTTTGTCCCTGGCAGTTCGATACCGCCATGGCCCCCCACTTGGAGCCGGTGTTGAAGCTGGAAGGCCCCGCTTCGGCGTGCGTTGTCGGCGTGCTTACGAAGGAGCACAAACTGGCCTATCTGCCGGTCTACGCCGTGACACCCTACCTGCTGGCGGGGAGTGACTGCGTGGCTGGCGCCGCGGAGCCGGCACTCGATGCCGCAGGCCGCAAGATACTATTCTCGGTCTTGGAGCGTTTGAAGTGATGACGGCTGGTGCCCCGTCACGCCCGCGGGGACGACACAACACGGAAAGATCAGGATGACCATGAAGGACGACATGAAAGCCATGCTCATGCTTTGCGGTGCAGCGCTGGCTTTGCTTTGCGGGACAACCCGCGCGGTTGAGGTGCTCGATCTTTCCGGCTCGTGGGCGTTCAAATTCGGCAAGCAAGGCGCGGAACGGCCAGATGCGTTTTCCGACACGATCACGCTGCCCGGTACCACCGAGACGAACTGCAAGGGCCCGGAAAATCAGGAGAAGAAAATCACCGGGCTGACGCGGCTCTACCGCTACGAGGGGCCGGCGTGGTATCAGCGCGAGGTGACGATCCCCGCGGAGTGGACGGGCAAGCGCGTGACGCTGCTGCTGGAGCGGACCAAGCATGCGCGGGTCTGGCTCGACGACCAGGCGTGCGGCGAAAGCCCGCTCCTGTGCACGCCCCAGGAGTATGAACTGGGCGTGCTGACGCCGGGCCGCCACCGGCTGACGATGTGCGTGGATAACTCGCGCCGTCCGGTCAAGTGCGAGATGCACCAGCTGTCGGACAATACGCAGGGCAACTGGAACGGCATCATCGGGCGCCTCGAGCTGCGCGCGACGGACGCGGTCTGGATCGAGGACCTGCAGGTTTTCCCCGACGTGGCGGGCGACATCGCGCGCGTCGTGGCGCGGGTGGGCAATGCGACGACGCAGGCCGTCAGCGGCACCCTGACCATGCAGCTGCTCGAGACGGGCTCGCGCACGACAGCGCTCACGCGGGCGGCGCTGGCGCTGTTCGAGGCCCCGCCAGGCGGCGCCACGGTGGAGACGCTGTTCAAGATACTGAACGCGCCGCGCTGGGACGAGTTCACACCGCAGTTGCTCCGTCTGACGGCGGACTTGAAGACGGGGTCGGCCAACGACCGGCGCGAGGTGCTGTTCGGTTTCCATGATTTCAAAACGCTCGGCTCGCAATTCAACGTCAACGGCCGCACGACGTTCCTGCGCGGCAAGCACGATGGCTGCGTGTTCCCGCTGACGGGGCATCCGCCGATGGCGGTGGAGGGCTGGCTGAGCTATCTGCGCACCTGCCAGGAATACGGCATCAATCACATCCGTTTTCATACCTGGACGCCGCCCGACGCCGCGTTCACCGCCGCGGATCAGCTGGGCATGTATCTCCAGCCGGAGCTGCCGTTCTGGGGGAAATATGACGAGGCCGTGGTAACGGCGCTGCTGCCGGAGGCCGAGCGCATCCTGCGCGTCTATGGGAATCATCCGTCGTTCGCGATGTTCTCGCTCGGCAACGAATGCGGCGGCAGCCGCGCGGTGATGAGCAACCTCGTGGCGCGGTTGCGGGAGCGCGATCCGCGGCGGCTCTATGCGCAGGGTTCGAACAATTTCCTTGGCGATCCGCAGCTTGCGGGCGGCGACGATTACTGGACGACCTTCCGCACGCGCCAGGGTGCGGCGGGCAATGTGCGGGGCTCGTTTGTGACGGTGGATGGCGGCAACGGCATCGCCCAGATCGGTCCGCCCGGCACGCTGGGTGACTACGCCGGAGCCATCGCGGGCCTGCCCGTGCCGGTGCTCGGCCATGAGGTGGGCCAGTTCGAGGCGTTTCCGGACTTCGACGAGATCGAAAAATACACCGGCGTCTTCCGTGCGCGGAATTTCGAAAAGATCCGCGCCGATCTCGCTGCCGCCGGGATGGGTGACCAGGCGCGCGACTTTCACCGCGTCAGCGCCCGGCTCGCCGCGCTCGGCTACCGCGAGGACGTTGAGGCCGCGCTGCGCACGCCCGGCTTCGGCGGCTTCCAGCTGCTCGACCTGCAGGATTTTCCGGGCCAGGGCACGGCGCTGGTCGGTATCCTCGATGCCTTCATGCAATCCAAGGGCGCCATCACGCCGGACGAATGGCGCCAGTTCTGCGCGCCGGTCGTGCTGCTCGCGCGCTTTCCAAAATACACGTGGACGGTGGGCGAGACGTTCACCGCAAGCGTGCAGATGGCGCATTATGGCCCGCAGAATTTCCCCGACGCGAAAATTGACTGGGAGCTGGTCAGCTCGCGCGGGCGCCCGGTGGCGGGCGGCAAACTTTCCGCGGGTTGGGTCGCGCAAGGCGGGCTGCGCCAGCTCGGCGAAATCTCCGTGCCGCTCGCGGGCGCCAAGGCGCCGGACCAGCTCACGCTGGTCCTCCGGCTCGCCGGGACCAAACTCACCAACCGCTATCCGCTCTGGGTCTATCCCGCGCCGGCTCAGCCGCCGCCGCCGCCCGCCGGCGTGACGCTGGCGCGCGGTTGCGACGGGGCCGCCCGCGCGGCGCTGGCGCGCGGCGGGCGCGTCGTACTGGTGCCCACCGATGACTGGCTGGAGAACAGCGTGGACGGCGGCTTCATGACCGACTTCTGGTGCTGGCCGATGTTTCACAACCGCCCCGGCACGATGGGCTTGCTCTGCAACGACCGGCATCCCGCGCTCGCCGGCTTCCCGACCGCGGCGCACAGCGACTGGCAGTGGTTCTCCCTGGCCAGCGCTGCGCGCCCGCTGATCCTCGACGGGCTGCCGAAGGAGTTCCGGCCGATCGCGCAGGTCGTGGACAACTTCGCGCGGCTGCACCGGCTCGGCCTCGTCTTCGAGGCGCGCGTCGGCCCCGGCCGGCTGCTCGTCTGCGCGTGCGACCTGCTCAAGCTGGACCAGCAGCCCGCGGCCCGCCAGCTGCTCGCGAGCCTCATGGCCTATGCCGGCTCCGACCGTTTCCAGCCCGCGCAGGAACTTTCCGTGGAAGCGTTATGCGGGCTCTTCCCGCACTCGATCCCGCTCGGCAAGCACGCCACCGCCTCCTCCAGCGAAAACGCCGAACGCGGCCCCGCGCAGGCGCTTGACGGCGACCTGCAGACGCGCTGGTGCGCCTCCTCGATCGCGCTGCCGCAGTGGTGGCGGGTGGACCTCGACGCGCCGCGCAGGATCGCCGGCTTGGAACTCCGCTGGGAGCAGGAGAAGCAGGGCTACGGCTATGTGGTCGAGGGCTCAACCGATGGGACGACATGGTTCCAGGTCAGCGACCAGCGGAAAAACTCCGCGCGCGCCCTGCACCGCCTCTCCTTCCCGCCGGTGACCGTGCGCCACCTGCGCCTCGCGATCAGCAAGCTTCCACAGGGCCGCTGGGCCAGCCTCTGCGAGGTCAAGGCGATCGGTGCCGAGGAAAAATAAAAGACCGGCCTGCCGGTGGTGGGGCTGGCAATTTTTTACCCCTCCAAACGTTGGACGAAACAAGTGGATGGCGGGAAGAGGTGCTCATGAAAACAACAACGCGGCGTGATTTCCTGAAACTGGCCGGCGCCGGCGCGCTGGGCCTTCCCATGGTTGGGAAAAGTGTTGATGCAGGGTTCCCCTTCGACTCCGCTCAGGGCAGGCAAGCCTTGGGGAAGCTTGGTGGCAACAGGCCGAATATTCTCTGGCTGATCGCCGAGGACATGGGTCCACATCTCGGCTGCTACGGGACGAAAGAGGTCTGGTCGCCGCATCTCGACAAGCTCGCCGCCGAGGGCATGCGCTATACGCATTTCTATAACGGCCACGTCTGCTCGCCGAGCCGCTCGGCGTTCATGACCGGCATGTACGCGACGACCATCGGCGCGCACAACCACCGCTCGCACCGCTCCGACGGCTACAAGCTGCCGGACGGCGTACGCGTGTTGAGCGATTGGCTGCGACCGGCGGGCTACTTCACCGCGAACCTCGTGGCGTTGCCGGAAAACTGCGGCTTCAAGGGCACGGGCAAGACGGACTGGAACTTCACCTATGAGGGCCAGCCGTTTGACTCGCGCGAGTGGAGCGACCTCAAGGCGCACCAGCCGTTCTACGCGCAGATCAACTTCAAGGAGACGCATCGCACCTATGGCGGACCGCAGAAGGCCGACCCCGCCAAGGTGGAACTGCCGCCGTACTATCCCGACCACCCCGTGGCGCGCAAGGACTGGGCGCAATACCTCGACGACGCCAGCGAGCTGGACCGGAAGATCGGCCGCGTGCTGCAGGCGCTGGAGCAGGATGGCCTGGCCGACAACACCGTCGTCTTTTTCTTCGGCGACAACGGCCAGTCGCACGTCCGCGGCAAGCAGTTCTGCTACGAGGAAGGCTTCCACGTGCCGTGTATCGTCCGCTGGCCAAAAAACATCCCGCCGCCCGCCGGCTACAAGGCGGGCGCGGTGGAGGCTGGCTTCCGGCACGCCATTGACCTCGCGCCGACGGCGCTTGCGCTGGCCGGCGCGCCGCTGCCGTCCAAGATGGAAGGCCGCCCATTCCTCGGCGCGCAGGCCGCGCCGCCGCGCGAATATGTCTTTGGCTATCGCGACCGCTGCGACGAGACCGCGATGCGCATCCGCTCCGTGCGCGACACGCGCTACCGCTACATCCGCAACTTCACGCCCGAGGTCCCGTTCCTCGCTCCGAACGCCTACAAGGAGCGGCAGTATCCCGTCTGGAACCTGCTCAAGGAGCTGCATGCGCAGGGCAAGCTCACGCCCGCGCAGGAATTTCTCTGCCAGCCCCGGATGCCGGACGAGGAACTCTACGACATGCAGGCAGATCCGTGGGAAATCCACAACCTCGCCGCCGCGCCGGAACAGCAGGACACGCTGAAACGCCTGCGCGCCGTGCTGGAGCAATGGATCAAGGACACCAACGACCAGGGCCAATATCCCGAACCGCCAGCCGCGGCCGCGGAGCCGAAGAAGCAGAAGGGGAAGAAGGCCGGCGGCAAGCAGCCGCCCCCTTGAGCGCCAACCGCCATCCGAACCAGTGAAACGATCCCATGCAACCAACACGGATGGTCATGTCGTGAAATACTTCACCCTGTCGCCGTCCGGCCTGGCAACCGCGCGTGTTCGAGCCCGGCGAACTCGCGAAAGAACCACCCCAAGCCGAGGGCACATGAGCATCAAACCGGAACATTCCAGCCCGTGCATGGTTGCGCTCGCCGGTTACGCATGCGTGGCCGGTTTGTTCCTTCAGCCCTGCGCGGCCGCTCCGGCGACAGGTGAGGCACCCTCGTCCGTGGCGCGGGCGGGTGCGCGTGCCGCCAAGAAAACGGCGGCTCCGCGTTTGCCCACGGACCTGAAGGTGGTGAAGGACATCGTCTTTAAGCAGGTCGGCGAGAAGAAACTGGACCTGCTGTTGTTCCAGCCGCTGGAGCAGAAGTTCGCGCGGGCGCCGCTCGTCGTCTATATCCATGGCGGAGGGTGGGGCGGCGGCGAAAAGTTCAAGGTGTTGCGGCAGGACATCGTTGGCGTTGTGCGCGAGCTGAACCGGCAGGGCGTGGCGTGTGCGAGCATCGAGTATCGGCTGGCCGATGGCGGCGAGGCGAAGGCGATCGATTGTGTCGCCGACTGCAAGGACGCCGTGCGCTTCCTGGTGAAAAACGCTGAGCAGTATGGCCTCGACCCGCAGCGTATCGGCACGTTCGGCTCCTCGGCGGGTGGGCATCTGACGCTCGTCACCGCGCTCGGCGACGACCGGGATTATCCCTGCGATCCGGCGCTCGCCGGTCCGTCCGGAAGGATCCGGTGCGTGGCGGCCTACTATCCGCTGGTCTCGTTTGTGGATACAAATTTGATGAAGGGCAGCAACTTCGAGCGGCCGCAGCGGATGCTGCCGCTGCTCGGCGGGCTGCTGGAGGAGAAGCGCGCCCTCGCCCTGAAGCTCAGCCCGCTGGAGCTGCTCCGCTCCAACAGCCCGGCCATCTTTCTCGCGCACGGCGACGCCGACGTGGTCCTGTCGTTCCACAACTCGACGGCGATGCGCGACGCCGCACAAACCAAACGGGTCCCCGTCGAGTGCGTCATTTCCAAGGGCGCGGGTCACGGCTTTGGCGGCGAAGCGATCGATCCGACCATCGCGGAAATCAACCGGCGCACCGTCGCGTTCTTCCTCGAGCATCTTGGTAAACCATGAAGGATCCGAACACACCATGAAATACATCCTCCTCCTCTGCGCCGTCCTGGGCCTGCTCCCGGTCCCGTCCCTCGCCGCGCCGCAAACGCCGGCCAGGCCGAACGTCGTGGTCTTCCTCGCCGACGACCTCGGCTACAACGACTGCGGCATGCAAGGCTGCAAGGACATCCCGACGCCGCACATCGACGCGCTTGCGAAGAGCGGCGTGCGCTTCACCAGCGGCTATACGAGCGGCTGCGTCTGCAGCCCGACGCGCGCCGGCCTGATCAGCGGCCGCTATCAGCAGCGCTTCGGCTTCGATGCGAATGCCGAGGGCAAGGCCCAGCCCACGGACAAGGGGCCGCGCGCACTCGACATCAAGCAGACGACCTTCGCGCAGCGCATGAAGGCGCTCGGCTATACGACGGGCATCATCGGCAAGTGGCATATCGGCGAGGGCGAGGGCTACCGGCCGACCGACCGCGGTTTCGACGAGTTCTACGGCTTTTTCCCCTACGGCCTGGCCGCGCAGGGCGGCAACGTTCCGATCTACCGCGGCACGAATGTCGTCGAGACGCCGAAAAACCACATGGAGCAGTTCTGCGCGGAGGCGCTCGGCTTCATTGACCGCCGGCAGAAGGAACCGTTTCTGCTTTATCTGCCGTTCCCGGCGGTCCACGGGCCGATGGTGGGGCCGGAGCCGTGGCTTGGCAAATTCGACACGCTGGTCCCCGTGAACCGCCGCAAGTATGCCGCCGATCTCGCGCAGATGGACGACATCATTGGGCGCGTGATGGCACGGCTGCGCGAGCGCGGGCTGGAGGAGAACACGCTGGTCTTTTTCCTCGGCGATAACGGCGGGCCCGGCGGCGCGGCCGATAACGGCGCGCTGCGCGGCACCAAGTGGACCCTCTGGGAAGGTGGCATCCGCGTGCCGTTCGTCGCGAGTTGGAAGGGCCACATCCCTCCCGGCCGCATGCTGCCGCAGCCTGTGATCCAGCTCGATATCCAGGCGACCGCGGTCTGCGCCGGCGGCGGCACGCTGCCCACGGACGGCACGCTCGATGGCGCAAACCTGCTGCCGCTGTTGGAAGGCAAGACCGAGGCCGCGCCGCACGACGCGCTCTACTGGCGCTTTGGCGTCCAGTACGCGGTGCGGCAGGGCGACTGGAAGCTGTCGCGGACCCATATCGACGAGGCGCCGAAGCTGTTCAACCTCGCCAGCGACGTCGGCGAGAAGAACGATCTCGTCGCGCAGGAGCCGGAACGCGCGAAGAAACTGCAGGCGCTGTGGGATGACTGGAATGCCAAGAACGAACCGCCGCGCTGGATCGATAACCGCTGGGACGGCAAGGGCCCCGAAGGGCACAAAGCCGGCAAAGGGAAAAACAAAGCCGGCGGTAAAGCCAAAGCCAAGGCCAAGTAAGCGGACGCCATCGTTTTCCAAGGGTTGGAAACGGTGGAGGACGGTTTTCCCAAGCATTGGAAAATGTGCGTCGGGTCATTCCGAGGCCTGGAAAACCACAGTGGGCGCTCGGCTTTCGCAAGGTGAGCTTCTGCGCGCAGATGCTGTTTTCGGGTTGGCGGTAGCAGGGCGAGCCGCGGAGTACAGTCCAGTTGCGGGAGTACTCCAACCCCAGGGCGTTGTGAGCCACCGTAGCCGCACCCGTAAGAGTGCGGCCCGCCGAGACCGTAGCATCGACGGCCGCCGCGCACAGTCAGCCGGAAACTCACATCCAACATCGGTTTTCAGGAGTCTTGGAAAACCGCGGATGACCACACCAGTCTTGCGTGGTGTGCCCGCTTTGACGCGACTCGCGAGTCCGTTCGCCCTCCCGTTGCGAGCGAAATTTCACACCTGTACAGGTGTGAAATTGAGGTTTTGTGTGACCGATATGAGGATCAGCGCTTGAAGGCCGACGGCGGGCGGCCCCAGAAGAGCCGGAACTTTTTGGAGAAGTGAAAAGCGTCGTAGAAGCCCAGCTGCTCGGCCACCTGTTGCACCTGCAGACCCGTTTTCAGCAGCTCGCGGGCTTGGTCCATTCTCCGCTCGAGCAGGTACTGCTTGGGCGTCTTGCCGAACTCGGCGGCAAAGTGGTGGATCACAAACGAAACCGAGCGGCCGACTAGCTTGCCAAGGTCGCCGAGTGTGATCCGTTCTGCGAGGTGGGCGTCGATGTATTGCCGGATGGTTTCGGCCCAGACCTGGTGCCGGACGCGGATCAGCTCCTGCCCGATGATGTATTCGCTGACGTACTTGAGCAGCCGGCCCGTGTCGGCAGCGCTTTCCGGCGTGCTGGCCTTGAGCTCGCGCCACAGCCGCACCGCCTTGGCAGTCACCGCGGGCGGGCGGCGGCGCGCCACGTCGCGGAGCTGCCCGAACATGAGCGCGCCCAGATAGAGTCCGTCGCGGCTGTAGAGCGGCACGATGCCCTCAAGCAGGCCGCAATGGCAGTGGTAGATCAGTGTCTCGCGTCGGGCCTTCGCGTCCTGCAGGTGCTGCCGGTCGCATGCGCGGCAGGCGGCGTCGAACGCGGGCTCCGCGCGGCAGGCCGCGCAGAAGCCCGACATGCCCTTGAGGTTGAGCCCGGCCAGCTCCTGCGCCTGGCTGTCGAAGAACGTGATGGTGACATCCAGCGTCCGGCTCAGCAGCGCCAGGATGTTCCGCAACTCGGCAAAGGAGGTCTCGCAAGTGCTCATGTATTCCGTGAGCAAGATCATACATGAAAAAGAAATTCCGTCCATTCCCCCGGCGGGCCGGGCGGCTAGACTACCGAGCGTTGAGCGTACGAAAGGACCCGAAAGATGAACAAGGCCACAACCGCCGAAATCGTGCAGCGGGCGCTGCGGCACCAGACCGTGGTCCCGGGGTTCAACATCCCCTATCTGCCGATGGTCGAGCCCGTGGTGCGGGCGCTCCGCGACACGCACAGTTTCGGGCTCATCATGGTCGCCCGCCTCGAGTGGGAGAAGTTCGAGTCGGGCAGCCTGGAGGCGGTCAGCGCGGAATACCGGAGGCACAGCGACCGCCGTCACACGCGGCTGCATCTCGATCACGTGCCGGTCATTGACGAGGACAATCTGCCGGTGGACTACGCGGAGATTATCGGCCGCGCCATCGGGGCTGGCTACGAGTCGGTCATGGTCGATGGCTCGCGCCTGCCGCTGGCCGAGAACATGGCCTGCACTGCCAAGGTCGTCGCGCTCGCCCACGCCGCCGGCGTGCCCGTCGAGGCCGAGCTGGGCGCGGTCATGGGGCACGAGGCCGGTCCGCTGCCGCCCTATGAGGAGCTGTTCGCCTCCGGTAAGGGTTTTACCGACCCGGATGAAGCGCGCCGGTTCGTTGTGGGCACCCGCGTGGACTGGCTGTCCGTTGCCATCGGCAACATCCACGGCGCCATCTCCGCGGCCACCAGGGGCCAGCAAAAAGTCGCGGCCCGCCTGAACATCGAGCACCTCGCGCAGATCAACCGCGCCGCCGGCGTGCCGCTCGTGCTCCACGGCGGCACCGGCATCCGCAAGGAGTGCATCCTCGACTCGATCAAGCACGGCATCGCCAAGATCAACGTGGCCACCGCCATCCGTCAGCCCTACGAGCAGGCGCTGGGGCAGGGCGTGGCCGCGGCGCAGTACGCCGTCTATCGCGCGATGCTCGCGGTCATCCGCGAGGATTTGGAAATCGAAAATTCGGCCGCCGTGCTCAACCCGGGGAACTGACCATGCAACCACCGACCATGACCTTCGCTCTCTACTTCGGTAACCGCGGCTTCTTCCCGGAGGCGCTCATCGCGTCGGCCCGGAAAGAAATGACCACGGTGCTCGGCGCGCTGGGCTATCGCACGCTGCTGATGGACGAAGGCGCGACGCGCTTCGGCGCCATCGAGGGCGCCGCGGACGGCGTCAAGTACGCGCAGTTCCTCCAGGCGCACCGCGGCCAGTACGACGGGGTCATCCTCTGCCTGCCCAATTTCGGCGACGAGACCGGGGCCATCGCCGCGCTGCAGGATTGCGGCGTGCCGGTTCTCGTCCAGGCCTATCCGGACGAGCTCGACAAAATGGGCTTCGCGGAGCGGCGCGACGCGTTCTGCGGAAAATTCTCTATCATGGATGTCTTCTGCCAGTACGGCCTGCCGTTCACCACGTTCCAGCCGCACACCGTCGCGCCCACGGGCGCGGCCTTTGCGCAGCACGTCCACCAGTTCGCGGCGGTCTGCCGCGTCGTCAACCGTATGCGGCGCATGACGGTCGGCGCCATCGGCGCGCGCACCACCGCCTTCAAGACCGTGCGCTTCGACGAGCTGACGCTCCAGCGCTACGGCATCACCACGGAGGCGCTGGATCTTTCCGAGGTCTTCCAGCGCGTGCGCGAAGTGAAAACCGGCGGCGATGCTTTCGTAGCCAAGGTCGCGCGGCTCAAGGACTACACCAACTGGACCGGCGTGCCCGCGGAAAAATTCGCGATGCTCGCAAAGCTGGGCGTGGTCATCGATGACCTGATTGCGGATTACAAGATGGACTGCCTGGCGCTGCGCTGCTGGATCGAGATCGAAAAGGAACTTGGCGTCTCGCCCTGCGTGCTGATCAGCGAGCTGAACGATCGCGGCGTGGTCTGCGCCTGCGAGCTCGACGTTTGCAACGCGGTGCCGATGTATGCGCTCGCGCTCGCCTCGCAGCGGCCGGCGACCTGCCTAGACTGGAACAACAACTATGGCGACGAGGCGGACAAGTGCATCCTCTTCCACTGCGGGCCCGTGCCGCAGGGCCTGATGACGGCCAAAGGGCAGGTGATTGACCATCCGATGTTCGCCAAGGCCATGGGCGCCGGCTGCGGCTGGGGCTGCAATGTCGGGCGCATCGCGCCGACGCCGATGACCTTCGCCAGTTCCAAGACGGCGGACGGGAAGCTCTGGTGCTATCTCGGCGAAGGCCGTTTCACTGGCGACAAGATTGCCGACGACTTCTTCGGCTGCGCCGGCGTCGCCCAGATCGCGAACCTGCAGAACACGCTGGAGTATGTCGGGCACGAGGGCTACCGGCACCACGTGGGCGTCACCGCCGGGCATGTCGCCGCCGCCGTGCGCGAAGCCTTCGGCAACTATCTCGGTTACGAGCTCAAGCTGCTATGAGCCTGCTCGGCATAGATCTGGGCACCACCGGCTGCAAGGCCGGCGTGTTCGGGCTGGACGGCGCGTGCCTGGCCACGGCCTACCGCGAATACGACATGCTGCATCCGCAGCCCGGCTGGTCGGAACTCGACAGCGAAAACGTCTGGCGGCAGACGCGGGCTGTGATCGCCGAGGTTGCCGCACAGAGCGTCCGCGACCCGGTCACCGCGCTTTCCATCAGCTCGTTCGGCGAGGCGTTTGTGCCGGTTTCCAAGGACCGGCAGCTGCTCGACCACAGCATGCTCTGCGTGGATGACCGCGGGCGCGAGCACATCGCCCGGCTGGCCGCGGCGTTCAGCCCGGAGCGGTTCTACGCTATCAATCCGAACCAGCTGGGCCTCCACTATTCCTTGCCGAAGCTGCTCTGGCTGCGCGAGCACCGTCCGGACGTTTTCCGGCGGGCGGATTATTTCCTGCTCTGGTCGGACCTGATCGCATTTCTGCTCGGCTGCGAACCGGTCACCAACAACTCGCACGCCAACCGGACGTTGCTGTTCGACCTCGCCAAGAACGACTGGTCGGATGAGCTGCTGGCGTGGAGCGAAATCCCGCGCGAGAAGCTCGGCCGCGTGGTACCCGGCGGCACTATCATCGGCACCGTCTCCGACGCCGCCGCGCGCGAATTGAACCTGCCGCGGGGCGTGCGCGTGGTGGCCGGCGGCCACGACCAGTGCTGCAATGCACTCGGTTGCGGCAGCACTGCCGCCGGGAAGACCATCTGCGGCATCGGCTCCTTCGAGTGCCTTACGCCGGTGTTCCGCCAGCCGGCCCGGCCGCTGGCGTTGCTCGCGGAGGGACTCAACATCGAGCACCACGTGCTGCCGGATTTGTTCGTCGCCTTCATCTTCAACCAAAGCGGGTTGCTGGTGAAATGGTTCCGCGACACCTTCGCCGCCGGCTGCGTCCCGCCGGCAGGTTCCGAAATCTATACGCTGCTGGACCGCGAGATGCCGGACGACCCGACGCGCCTGCTGGTGTTGCCGCACTTCGAGCCGCCGGTTTCGCCGCGCATCATCCCGGACACTTCCGGCGTCATCGCCGGCCTGAAGATCAGCACCAAGCGCGGCGAAATCCTCAAGGCCATCGTCGAGTGCGCGGCGCTCTATTTCGTGGAAAGCCTCGCCGCGCTTGACCGTCTGGGCCTCGGCACCAAGAAATTGATCGCCTCCGGCGGTGGCGCGCAGTCCGACCGCGGCCTGCAAATCCGCGCCGATGTCTTCGGCCTGCCGGTGATCCGGCCGCACATCACCGAGGCCGGCCGGCTTGGCGCCGCCATGCTGGCCGGGCTGGCGACCGGCGTCTTCCGCACGGCCGACGAAGCCGCCGCGTTGTTCGTGAAATATGACCGTGTCTTTGAGCCGGACGCCGCGCGCCATGCCATCTATGGCGAGAAGCACGCGCTCTATCAGCAACTATTTCCCGCTCTCCAACCGGTGCTGAACAGGCTATAAAGCGCGCCATGCAAACTTTTCTCGGCATCGGCCTCGGCCCCATCCAGACGAGCATCTTCCTCGATGGGGCGTTCCACGGCGGGTGCGGGCGGTTGGTGATTGCCGACGTGGATGCCGCGCTGGTTGCGGCGCTGCGCGCGAACAAGGGCACGTTGCAGTTCAACGTCGCCTCGGCCGCTGCGGTGACGACGCACACCCTCATCGGCGTGGAAATTTTCAACCCCACTGTGCCGGCGGAGCGCGAGCAGCTGATCGCCGCGGCCGCTGAAGCGGACGAGATCGCCACGGCGCTGCCGAGCATCGCCTTCTTCAAACACATCGCGGGCTGGCTGCGCGAGGGTTTCTTGCGCGTGCCGGACAGGCGGCGCTTCGTCTACGCGGCGGAGAATCACAACCACGCCGCCGAGGCGCTGGAAACTGCCGTCGGTGCTTTTCCGGCGACGCATTATCTGAACACCGTGATCGGGAAGATGAGCGGAGTGCTCTCCGCCGCGGAATGCGCGCAGCGCAAGCTGCCCGCGTTGACGCCTTCAGCCGACCGCGGACACCTCGTCGAGGAGTTCAACAAGATCCTGATCCAGTCCTGTGCCGGTATCGAAGAACGCTCTGTGCAGAACCTGATCGCCAAGCCCGACCTGTTGCCGTTCGAGGAGGCCAAGCTCTATGGCCACAACGCGTTGCACCTCTGGCTCGGTCTGTACGCGCAGCAGCGCGGTTTCCAGATGATGGACGAGATCGCCGGCGCGCCGGAGTTGCTGGCGCGGGCGCGTGTCGCGTTCGTCGAGGAAGTCGGCGTGGCACTGTGCCGGAAGCGCGCCGGCGTGGACGAACTTTTCACCCCCATTGGCTTTGCCGCCTACGCCGATGACCTGCTACAACGGATGGTGAATCCGTTCCTGACCGACCGAGTGGAGCGCGTCTGCCGCGACCTGGAGCGCAAGCTGAGCTGGGACGACCGCCTGAGCGGCGCGCTCCGCCTCGTCGTGAGTCAAGGGCTGGAGCCAGCGGTGCTGGTGGCAGGCACCGTGCTCGCCGTGAAGAAATTGTTCGGCAGCGATCCGCAGAAAATTCGCAACGGTCTCGAAACATTGTGGGGAAAATGGGACCGTGAGGCGGAGATGGTTTGGAGCCAGCTGGCCCGGCAGCTCAAATGAAGGAGAACCGTAATGAGTACACACACGCAGATGACAGCCCAGCAACTCAAACCCTATATCGGCACCATGCAACAACTGGCTGGGGTACGCACCAGCGTGCTCGATGATGGGCGCGGTCGTGGCGTGCGCGTCGCCGACTTCGACAACGGCAGCGGGTTCGCGTTTCAGGTCTTGCTCGACCGCGGCATGGATATTGGCCGCGCTTCATTCAAAGGCATTCCGTTGAGTTATCTGACGCCCGTCGGCATTGTGCATCCATCCTATTATGAGCCCGATGGTCTCCGCTGGCTGCGCAGTTTTGGTGGCGGGTTGTTGACCGGCTGCGGTCTTTCCACCGTCGGCTCGCCGGAGGCCGAGTCCGGCATGCGCGTGGATGGCCCGCTGGGTCTGCACGGACGACTCTCCAGCACGCCGGCCGAAAAGCCCGCCGTGTCGGAGGCTTGGGTGGATGGTCAGTATCGGCTGGAAGTTTCGGGTTTGCTCCGCGAGGCCAGCTTCTTTGCCGAAAATCTGGAATGCCACCGGACCATCTCGACGACGTTCGGCACCAACAGCATCACGGTTACCGACCGCCTCACCAACCGCGGTGTGCGGCCCGCGCCGCTGATGCTGCTCTATCACATCAACACCGGCTTTCCGCTGCTCGGCGAGAACGCCGTGCTGAACACGAAGGCGCGCAGCACGACGCCGCGGAACGAAATCGCGGCCGCGGGACTCGCCGACTGGGCGCGTTGCCAGAAGCCGACCGCCGGCTATGTGGAGCAGTGCTTCTATCACGACATCGAGGCGGAAGCCGACGGCCTCGCGCGCATGGCGCTGACCAATCCGGACTGCGGCCTGACGTTGGAGGTGGCGTACCGGAAGGCCGAGCTGCCGTGCTTCACGCAATGGAAGATGATGGGGCAGCAGGAGTACGTCATGGGTCTGGAGCCGGCCAACTGCCACCCGGACGGGCAGGCCGCGGCCAAGGCCAAGGGCACGCTCAAAATCCTGCAGCCGGATGAGACCGTCGAACACTTCCTGAGAATTTCAGTGGGAGAAACCAAATGACGATGCAAACGCCGACATGGAAATTGCTGTTGCTCGGGTTGGCCGGGCTGGCGCTCCCGTGCGCCGCCGCGGACCGCGAACTGAAGATCGCGCCGCCCGCCGCTGGCGCCGATGCGGTTCCGCTGCTGCGCGACGCCCTCGCGAAGTGCCGCGCCGAGGGGCTCAAGCGGCTCGTGCTGGAGCGGGGCGTCTGGCATTTGTACCCGGAGAAAGCGGAGGGCGCGTTCCGGCATATCACCAACCATGACGCGGGCTATCGGCGCATGGCGCTGCATCTCGACGGCGTCACGGATTTTGAAATCGATGGCCAGGGCTCCACGCTGCTGAGCCATGGCGTGCTCATGCCTATCGCGGTGGACCGTTCCAAGAACATCACGTTGCGCAATCTGGTGATCGACTGGGAGAAGCCGTTCCATCTCGAAGGTACGGTCACGGCGGTCGGCGCGGATTTCTTCGAGGTGGAGATGCTGCCCGAGTGCGAGGTAAAGCTGCAGAACGGCCGGCTCTATGGCGGCATGGCGGAAGGCTTCTTCGGCGAGCTGATGGATCCCGGCCAGGCGCGGCAGGACATGCTGTGGAACTACTGGATCGATCCCCGGACCAAGGCCGCCGCCGCGGTCCAGCCGCCGTGGCTCAAGCTCTGGAATCCCAAGACCCGCTCGTTTGCCGAGGTCACCGAGGTCGCGACCAACCGCTTCCGCATCCGCAACGCGCATGCGAACGTCCTGCCGGAGCAGGGGACGGTGATGATCTGCAAGGGCATGAACCGGCCCAACCGCCTGTCGCCTGCGATACACCTCGCGAGCGTGGATGGCGCGCTCGTCGAGAACGTCACCGTGCACCGCGCCGGTGGCATGGGCTTGATCGCGGAGGATTGCGCCGATGTGACCGCCCGCGGTTTCAAGGTGGCGCTCAAGGACGGATTCCGCAGCCTCATCACCACCACCGCCGACGCCACGCACTTCATGGGCTGCCGCGGCACCGTACTGCTGGAAAACTGCCTGTTCGAAAACATGCTCGACGATGCCTGCAACGTGCACGGCGTCTATGCCATCGCCGAGGGCCAGCTTGCGCCGGACCAGCTCGCCATCAGCTTCAGCCACTTCCAGCAGCTCGGCACGGTTTTCGCCCGAACCGGCGACAGCCTGCGGCTGATGCAGCGCGACACGTTGCTCGGTTACGCCGAGTGCCGCGTCAAGAATGTGATCCGCCACAACGAGGATTATTACGTGCTGAATCTGGAGCAGCCGCCGGCCGGCGGGCTGCGGCCCAACAGCAGCGTGGAGAATTTGAGCGCGCGCCCGGACGTGGTCTTCCGCAACAACATCGTGCGCAACAACCGCGCGCGCAGCGTGCTCATGACCGCCGGCGGCAAGGTGCTGATCGAGAACAACCTGTTCGAGCGCCCCTCGATGATGGGCATCCTGGTCGAGGGCGACAACCAGTTCTGGTACGAGTCCGGCGCGGTGGAGGATCTGACCATCCGCAGCAACAAGTTCATCGGCCTCTCGCCGTTCGCGCCGCTGCTGCGGCTCGCGCCGATGCAGCCGGGCGAGAAGCGCTCCCTGCCGCCCTACCATCACCGCATCCGCATCCTCGACAACACCATCGAGTCGGCGAGCCCGCTGGTGCTGGACGCCAGCCGCGTGGGCGGGCTGGAGTTTTCCGGCAACACCATCCTGCTTCCGGCGCACCCGGCCAACCCGGCGACGCCCGCGTTCAAGCTCACCGACTGCGCAGACCTGGTTTTCCGGGGCAACAAGTTCAGCCAGCCGGCGGTACTGCGGACCACGCCGCCGGACACGCCCGTGAAGCTGGAACAGAACGAAAACCTGCGGCGGCCGTGAGCCGCCGCGACACACGGTTCCAATTTTCCCGCCGGTTGCTGCGTTGAATGAGGGGCCGGCAGTGCTGTGCCCGATTTCCATGGCCTGGGGAGCTTGGCGTGAAAAGTTCCAAGCCTTGGAAAGTGTGGCGGTGAAAGTTTCCAAGGTCTGGAAAAAGCACGGGTTGGGGTTTCCAATCCTTGGAAAAGCTGTGCGCCGATGCTATGAACGCAGCCTCCAATCATTCTGAAATATGAAGATGAAAACTATGCGACAGGAGTTGCTGGGTGTTTTTTTGCTGACCCTGTTCGCCGCGGCTGCGCCGGTGGCCGGGCTGCGCGTGGCGGATCTGACGTGCGAGCACGCCGGCAACCCGCTGGGTCTTGCGACGCGTACGCCGCGCTTGAGCTGGCGGCTGGAGTCGGGCGAGCGCGGGCAGGGGCAGACGGCCTATCGGATTCTGGCGGCGCGCAGCGCGGCGGCGCTGGCCGCGCAGCGCGGCGACCTGTGGGATTCCGGAAAGGTCGCTGCCGCGGAGAGCGTGCTGGTGCCCTACGCGGGCGCCGCGCTCAAGTCCGGCGAGCGCGTGTGGTGGCAGGTGCAGGCTTGGGACAAGGACGGCCGCGTCTCGCCGTGGTCGGAGCCGGCCTGCTTCGAGGTCGGGTTGCTCGACGCGGCCGATTGGGGCGATGCCAAGTGGATCCGCCTCGCCGGTGATCCGCGCACCTCGGAACTCGCCGAGCGCAGGCTACAGACGAAAAATCTGAAAGCGCCGGTGGCGCGCCGCGCGTTTCCCGCGCCGCTGCTGCGCCGCGAATTTTCCGTGCGCCCGGGCGTGGCGCACGCGCGCGCCTATGTCTGCGGTTTGGGCCTGCACGAGCTGTTCGTGAACGGCCAGCGCATCGGCAACGACGTGTTGCAGCCGGCGGCCACGACCTACGACGAACGCGCGTTCGCTGTGGCCTATGATGTGACCGCGGCGCTCGCGCCCGGCCGCAACGTGGTGGGGCTGGCGTTGGGTAACGGTTTCTTTGGGCAGAACATGGCGTTTCTGGTGAAATTCCTGCACTGGGGCCCGCCGGTGGCGCTGGCCAAACTCGTCATCGCATATGACGATGGCACGTGCGAGACGATCGTCAGCGACGGCGCGTGGCGCGCGGCAACCGGACCGGTGGTCTTCGACAATCTGTACGCGGGCGAAAGCTACGACGCGCGCCTCGAGGTGGATGACTGGTCACGGGCGGGCTTCGACGACAAGGCGTGGCAACCGGTCGAGGTGATGCCTGCACCGACGAAGCGAGTCGAGATGCAACAGTTGCAACCGTGCCGCCGGATCAGCGAGTTCAAGCCGGTGAAAACCGTACGCACCGCGGACGGCCGCTGGCTGGTGGATCTCGGCCGCAACATCGCCGGTTGGGTCCGGTTGCGCGTGACGCAGCCGGCCGGCACACGCCTGACGCTGCGCTTCGCGGAAATCTTGAGCCGTGACAGTTCGCAATTGGAGACGGGTTCGACCGGTCACTTCGCGACCGGCTGCATCCAGACCGACATCTATGTGTGCCGCGGCGGCGGTGTGGAAACGTGGGAGCCGCGCTTCACCTACCACGGCTTCCGCTACGTGGAAGTGACCGGCTGCACGACGGAACCGGAACTGACCGGCGTCGTGGTCCATACCGACCTGGAGTCGCACGGTTCGTTCGCCAGCGCGAGCCCGCTGCTCGACCGCATCTATCAGGTTTCGCGCTGGACCATCGAAGACAACGTCCACGGCCTGACCGAGGACTGTCCGCACCGTGAGCGCTGCGCGTGGCTCGGCGACGCGCACGCGCAGGCGGCGACGACGCTGCTGAACTACAACGCCGCGCCGCTCTTCGCCAAGTTCATGGACGATGTGGAGACCGTGCTCGGTCGCGGCGGCCAGACCTATGAGAAGAAGCCGGCCACGCCGGGCATTCCGTGCAACATCGCCGTCGGTCGTCGGCTGTGCCAGGAAGCGCGGCCCGACTGGGGCGTGGCGGTGGTGCTGCTGCCGTGGGAGATCCAGCGTTACACCGGCGACGACCGCGTGATCCGCGCGCACTATCCGTTGATGGCGCGCTGGGTGGACCATGTTTCCGCGATGGCGGTTGAGGACATCATCAACCAAGGCTACGGCGACTGGTGTCCGCCCGGCGGCAACGAAAATATCGAGTGTCCCGTGCCGCTCTCCTCCACCGCGTTCCATATCGCCGCACTGCGGCTGACCGCGGACGCGGCGCGGTTGGTGGGCAAACCCGAAGACGCCGCGCGCTTCGACGCCGCGGCCAAACGCTTCCACATCGCGTTCAACAAGCGCTTCTACGATGCCAAGACTCGTTCCTACGGCAGCCAGACTGCAAATGTGCTCGCGCTGCGGTTTGGTCTGGAACCCGAGGGCGAGCGGCTGGCGGTCGGCGCGGCGCTGGCGCGCGAGGTGACCGAGCGTCACCAAGGGCATCCGTTCATTGGTATTCACGGCGGTGTTGGACTCTTCACGCTGCTGGGCGATACCGGCCATGCCGATGTTGCGTGGCGCGCGCTGAACGTGGCCGGTTATCCGGGCTATAAGTTCGTACTCGATCTTGGCCTGACCACCTGGCCGGAGCGCTACGACGCCGACTTTGATCCGGCCACCGCCCGTTCGCTCAACCATCCGATGCAATCCGGTTTCGCCACGTGGTTCCACGAGGCGGTCGGCGGCCTCCGCCCGCTCGCCCCCGGCTTTCGCCGTTTTGAGCTGCGTCCGCAGATGATGAAGTGGCTCGACGCTGCGCACGTCGAACATCGCTCGCCCTATGGTGCGATCGTCAGCGACTACCGGCGCGAGGGCGGTAACGTGCGCTGGAGCGTCACCGTGCCCGTGGGCACGCAAGCCCTCGTGACGCTGCCGACCGACAACGCCTCCGCCGTGCGCGAGTCCGGTCAGCCGCTGGCCCAAGCGCACGGCGTCTCGGCCGTCCGCCTGCTGGAAAAAACGGTGTGCTGTACGCTCGCGGCAGGCAATTTTATTTTCGTGATGCCGTTAAACGCTCAATAACAGGAAAACACCAGACCATGAAAACATTCCTTGCCCGTGCCCTCGGCCAGCCGAGCCGGCTGGCGCTGATTGCCGTTGCCCTGTTTGCGCTGCCGGCGGGCGCCCGGCTGACGCCGGTGGAGCTGCGGTGCGAATATCGCGTCAATCCGCTGGGCGTGGACGAGAGCCAGCCGCGGTTGAGTTGGCGCGTCGAATCCTCGGCGCGCGGTGCGAAGCAGGCCGCGTACCAGATTCTCGTCGCCTCGAGCGCGGCGCTGCTCAGGAAGGAGAGCGGCGACCTGTGGGACAGCGGAAAGCTCGCCGGCGGCGACACGGTCAATATCGCCTACGCGGGCAAGCCGCTGGTTTCGCGCCAGCCGTGTTTCTGGAAGGTCTGCGTCTGGGATGTGGACGGCCGCACCGCGTGGAGCAAGCCGGCCTCGTGGACGATGGGGCTCCTGCAGCCGGGCGACTGGACGGCGGACTACATCAGCTTTCGTGATAACTCGCCGGTGTGGAAGGATACGAAGAACCTGTTCCTGCCGCCGGCGCGGCAATATCGGAAGGAATTTTCGGCGGAGAAGAAGATTGCGCGCGCGACGCTCTACGCGACGGCGCTGGGCATCTATGAGCTTTATTTGAACGGCGAGAGAGTCGGCGACGCGCAGTTCGCGCCGGGCTGGACGGATTACCGCCAGCGCGCCTACTACTGGACGCACGATGTCACGGAGTTGGTGCGCAAGGGCGATAATGCGCTCGGCGTGTGGCTGGCGGACGGCTGGTACGCGGGCTACATCGGCTTCGGCCTGCTGACCGGCATCGGCACGGAAAAGGTCGGCCGCGCCACCTACGGCAGAACGCCGGCGCTCATGGCGCAACTGGAAATCGAATATACGGATGGCTCGCGGAAAGTTGTCGCGACCGACAAATCGTGGAAGGTCACCGGCGAAGGTCCGATTCGCGAAGGCGATTTCCTGATGGGTGAGTTCTATGACGCGCGGAAGGAAATGAAGGACTGGACGAAGCCGGGCTTTGTCGACGCGTCGTGGGAGCAGGCTCTGCTGGCGAGCGAGAACGGGCGCGTGCCGGCGACGTTCTACGAATGGGCGAATGCGCCGCATCCCGGCGACAAAATCGAGATCAAGGGCCGGCCCGTGGATCTTGGCTTCCAGCGGCCGCCGAAGCTGGAGGCGTTTCCTGGCGTACCGGTGCGCGTGATCGAGGAGATCAAACCCATCGCGATCAACTCGCCGACCAACGGCGTCTACATCTTCAACCTCGGCCAGAATTTTGCGGGCGTCGTACGCCTGAAAGTGAAGGGGCCGGCGGGCACGACCATTCAGCTGCGCTACGGCGAGATGGTGTATCCCGACGGCCGCTTGATGAACGAGAACTACCGCAAGGCGCGCGCGACCGATCACTATGTCTGCCGCGGCGGCGGCACCGAGGAATATGTGGCGCGCTTCACGTTCCACGGTTTCCAATATGTTGAGGTCACCGGCTTCCCCGGCACGCCCGGCAAGGACGCGATCACGGGGCTCGTGCTGCACAGCGACACGGCGTTCACGAGCGGCTTCGAGTGCTCCGATCCCGTGGCGAACCGGCTGTTCAAGAACATCGTCTGGACGCAGCGCGCCAATTTTCTCGACCTGCCTACCGACTGCCCGCAGCGCGACGAGCGCTTTGGCTGGACCGGCGACGCACAGATCTACGTGCGCTGTGCGACCTACAACGCCGACGTGGCGGCCTTTTACACCAAGTGGCTGCGCGAGCTGATGGAGAGCCAGCAGCCGAGCGGCGTGTTCCCCGGCTTTGCGCCGTATCCGTTCCAGCACGGCTGGGATTTCGGCACGGCCTGGTGCGATGCCGGCGTGATCTGTCCGTGGACGGTGTGGCAGGCCTACGGCGATACGCGCGTCATCGAGCGCTGCTGGCCGATGATGGTGAAGTTCATGGACTGGCGCAAGGCCACGAGCAAGAATTTCCTCGGCATCAACCACGGCAACGACTGGGGTGACTGGCTCTCGTTCGGCACGAAGACGCCGCTGGAATTTGTGGATACCGTGTATTTTGCTTACACGGCCCAACTCATGGCGGAGATGGCGCAGGTGTTGCACAAGGATGCCGAGGCCGCGAGCTACCGCGAGCTGCTCGGCAACATCAAGCGCGCCTTCAACCAGAAGTATGTGAAGCCAGATGGCTCACTCGCAGTGGACACACAGACCGCGTATGCGCTCGCGCTCTTCATGGACCTGATTCCCGCCGACCTGCGCGCGAAGTCCGGGAAGCTGCTCGCCGACAACCTGCGTTCCGGCGAGACGGCTGAGAAATCCGGCATGACCACCGGCTTCCTCGGCACGCGCCCGCTGCTGCCGGTGCTGACGAGCGTCGGCGAGCATGACCTGGCGGTGAAACATTTCCAGAGCCACAAGTTCCCGTCGTGGGGCTACGAGGTGGAGCAGGGTGCGACGACCATCTGGGAACGCTGGGACAGCTTCACCAAGGAGCACGGCTTCCAGGGGCAGAACGGCAAGCAGAACGCGGAGATGAATTCGTTCGCGCACTATTCGTTCGGCGCGGTCTGCGAGTGGATGCTCGGCACGCTCGCCGGCATCCAGAGCGACGGCCCCGGCTATAACAAGATCATCATCGCCCCGCGTCCGCCGACGCCCGGCAGCAACCCCGAACGTACGCCGATCAACTGGGTCAAGGCGCACTACGACTGCATTCACGGCCGCATCGTCAGCGAGTGGAGCCTGAAGGACGGCCGCTTCGAATTGCTGGCGACCGTGCCCGCGAACACGATGGCGACGATTTTTGTCCCCGCCACGAGCGCCGAGCAAGTCACCGAAAGCGGCAAGCCGCTCGCGAAAGTTGACGGCGTGAAATTCCTGCGCATGGAAGCCGGTTGCGCCGTGCTTGCGGTGGAAGCGGGCACCTATCGTTTCAAGGCCACAAAATGAAGCGGGCTGTCCTCGCCATCCTGTCGGTGTTGGGCGTTTTTCCAATGGTTGGAAGAGCGCAGGGTGCGGCTTTCCAGCCGAGCCTTGCGAGACAGGCCGCCTTGGGCGGCCAATCCTTGGAAAACTCCAGGCCCCTCGGCTCCGCTCGGGGCAGGCCCAACATCATTTTCATCCTCGCCGATGATCTCGGCTGGCGCGACGTGGGCTGCTACGGCAGCACGTTCCACGAGACGCCGAACATCGACCGGCTCGCGACGCGCGGCGTGCGCCTCACGCAGGCCTACGCCGCGAGTCCGCTGTGTTCGCCGACGCGCTCGAGCATCCAGACCGGACTCTATCCGGCGCGGACCGGCATCACGTTTCCGGTGTGTCACCAGCCGCAGGTGCAACTGGAAAAGCGGCTCGTCCCCCGTGCGCAGCCGAACGTGCGCGTGCTGAATGCCGACAGCCTGACGCGGCTGAAGCCCGACTACTTCACGCTCGCCGAGGCGCTGCGTGAGGCGGGCTACGCGACGGCGCATTTCGGCAAATGGCATCTCGGGCACAATCTGCCGAAAAATCCGGGCGATCACTATGAGCCGATGGATCAGGGCTTCGAGTCCGATTTCCCACACACGCCGGCCGCGCCTGGGCCGGGCAGCGGCTACTTCTCGCCGTGGAAGGTCGTCAAGAATCCGCCGCTCGATGCGCCGCCGGGCACGCACATCGAGGAACTCATGTCGGCGGAGGCGGCGAAATATATCCGCGCGCATAAGGAGAGGCCGTTCTACATGAACTACTGCGCGTTCTCCGTACACGAGCCGTGGAATGCGCGGCGCGACTACGTGGAGCACTTCAAGGCGAAGGCTGATGCGAAGAATCCGCAGCACAATCCGGTCTACGCGGCGATGGTGAAGAGCCTCGACGATGCCGTCGGCCGCCTGCTCGCGTCGGTGGAGGAGGCGGGCATCGCCGACCGTACGATCATCGTGTTCTTCTCCGACAACGGCGGCTACGCATATCCGCCGAAGGCGACCGATCCCGAAGGTTTCGCCGATCAGCCGGCGACGAGCAACTGGCCGCTGCGCAGCGGCAAGGCGTCCATCTATGAGGGCGGCACGCGCGAGCCGTGCATCGTCGTCTGGCCCGGCCAGACCAAGGCGGGCGCGACCAGCGACGCGCTCTTCCAAAGCGTGGATTGGTATCCGACGCTGCTGACGATGTGCGGGCTGCAGCCGCACGCAGATTTGAAGCTCGATGGGTTTGACCAGACCGCGACGCTGCTCGGCGGCGGTGCGGTGCGCGACCGTGTCTTCTGCCATTTCCCGCACGGGAACCACTCGATCGCGCAGACGATGCCGGGGTTCTTGCCCAGCACCTATGTGCGCAAGGGCGACTGGAAGCTGATCCGTTTCTTCGGCGACAACGCTGACGGCAGCGACCGGCTCGAACTGTTCAACCTCAAAGACGACGTGGGCGAGGCGAAGAATCTCGCCGTCGAAAAACCGGAATTGGCGCGCGAGTTGAACGGACTCATCGGCGACTTCCTGCGCGACACCGGTGCTGTGGTGCCGGTGCGCAATCCGAATTTCGGCGCGATCACCGCGACGCCGACCGAGCCCCTGTGCGGCTGGAAGGCGCGTGGGTGCCTTGCGACGGCGAAGGACGGCCTCCTCACGATCACCGGCACCAACGCCGCGCCCTTTCTCGGCGTCGGCCCGGAAATGAGCGGCCCGGCGGTGGCGAAGCTGCGCGTCCGCTGTGCGCACGGCGGCACGGGGAAAATCGAATTGCTTCCGCGCAGCCGCATCGAGGCCGATGCGCAACGGTTTCCGTTCACGCTCAAGGCGGGCGACTGGCAGGAGGTGAGCGTGGAGTTGCCGGTGACGGGGCCGCTCTATACTCTCCGCGCTTATCTGCCGGCCCAACAGCAGCCAGTGGAAATCGATTGGGTCGAGCTGAAGGCAGGCGACCAGAAAAAGGTTTGGCAATTCTGAAGGGAAGCACATGAAGAAAATACTCGCACTGCTCGGCGTCATCGCCTTGCAAAGTGTTGTCTGTGCCGCAGAGCAACCCGCCTTGGCCGGCCGGCCCAACATCGTCTTCATCCTCGCCGACGATCTTGGCTGGGCGGACACGACGCTCTACGGGCACACGCAGTTCCACCGGACGCCGAACCTGGACCGGCTCGCCAAGCGCGGCATGCTCTTTACGCGCGCCCATTCGGCCAGTCCGCTCTGCTCGCCGACGCGCTCGGCGATCATGACCGGCTTGAGCCCGGCGCGCACGGGCATCACGGTGCCGGGCTGTCACGAGGCGAAGGTGATCCTTGAAGCGGCGCTGGCCAAGGGCGCGCCGGCGGACAAGAAGTCCATCATGCCGGTCTCGGTGACGCGCCTGAAAACCGAGTACCGCACGCTGGCGGAAACGCTCAAGGACGCCGGCTACGCGACGGCGCACTTCGGCAAGTGGCATCTGGGCGCGGAGCCCTATTCGCCGCTGCAGCAGGGCTTCGATGTGGACATGCCCCACTGGCCGGGGCCGGGTCCAGCGGGCAGCTATGTGGCGCCGTGGAAGTTCCCGGACTTCGACGCCGATCCCGGCGAGCCGAACCAGCACATCGAGGACCGCATGGCGAAGGAAGCGGTCAAATGGATGGAGAAGAACAAGGACCATCCGTTCTATCTGAACTACTGGATGTTCAGCGTCCACGCGCCGTTCGATGCGAAGCAGGCTCTGATTGAAAAATATCGCGGTTGCGTCAATCCCGCCGACGCGCAGCGCTGCCCGACCTACGCGGCGATGGTGGAGAGCATGGACGACGCCGTCGGCACGCTGCTCGATACGCTCGACCGGCTGAAGCTTGCCGACCGCACGCTCATCGTGTTCACCGCCGACAACGGCGGCAACATGTATAACGAGGTGGACGGCGTCACGCCCACCAGCAACCGGCCGCTGCGCGGCGGCAAGGCCACGCTGTTCGAGGGCGGTACGCGCGTGCCGGGCGTGGTCATCCTGCCGGGCGTCACGCAGCCCGGCTCGCGCAGCGATGCACTGATCCAGAGCGAGGATTATTATCCCACGCTGCTCGACGTGCTCGGCTTGCAGCCCGCGCCCGGCCAGCAGTTCGATGGCCGCAGCATACTGCCGGCGTTGAAAGGCGACGCGCTCGCCGGCAAGGCCATCTGCCAATTCTTCCCGCACGACCCCGGCGTGCCCGATTGGCTGCCGCCCGCCGTCTCCGTCATCCGCGACGACTGGAAGCTCATCCGCATCTTCCACGGCGGCGAGAAAGGCGCGCACCGCTATCTGCTGTTCAATCACCGCGATGATCTCAGCGAGAAGAATAATCTCGCCGCGCAGGAGCCGGGGCGTGTGCAGGAACTCGATGCGCTCATCGAGAAATTCCTCGCCGACACCAAGGCCGTTGTGCCCGCGCCGAATCCCGCGTTCGATCCCGCCAAGTATCATCCCGAAGACGAAGGCAAGCAGAAGCCCAAGGCCAAGGCGAAAGCCAAAGCGTCGGCCAAGGACGAGAGCGACCCGAAGTTGCAAGGCTGGAAGGCGCGCAGCTGCACGGCGTCGGTGAAGGACGGCATCGTGACCATCCAGAGCAATGGCGACGCGCCGTTCCTCGGCGTCGGCGCGGGCATCAGCGGACCGGCGGTGGCGAAGCTGCGCGTCCGCTGCGCGAACGGCGGCAAGGGCAAGATCGAGCTGATCCCTCCCGGCAAGAAGGAGACGGAGGCCAGGCGGGTCCCCTTCACGCTCAAGGCCGGCGACTGGCAGGAGGTCAGCGTGGACCTGCCCGCCATGGGGCCGATCAATATTCTCCGCGTCTATCTGCCGGCACAGCAGCAGTCGGTGGATGTTGACTGGATCGAACTCAAGGCCGGCGAACAGAAGAAGAGTTGGCAATTTTGAAAGGAAAAACATGAAAGCCATACTGGTATTACTCGGCATCTGCGCGCTGCAGGGCGGCGTCATTGCCGCGGAGAAACCCGCCACGGTCAGCCGGCCGAACATTGTGGTCATTCTGTCCGACGACTACGGCTGGGGCAGCGCCGGCTGCTACGGCGCGGACGGCAAGCTGATTCGCACGCCGAACATCGACCGCCTCGCGCGCGAGGGGCGGCGGTTCACCGATGCGAACACGACCTCGTCGGTCTGCTCGCCGACGCGCTACTCGGTGATGACCGGGCGTTATTGTTGGCGCACGTCGCTGACGCACGAGGTGCTCGGCACGTTCTCGCCGCTGCACATCGAGACGAACCGGCTGACCATGGCGTCGCTGCTGAAACCTCACGGCTACCAGAGCGCGGCTGTCGGCAAGTGGCACCTCGGCTACGGCGCCGCCGATGATTCGCCCAAGTGGCGCACGGATTACACGGCGGAGCTTTCGCCGGGCCCGCTCGACGTCGGCTTCGACTATCATTTCGGCGTGCCGAGCAACCACGGCGACCTGACCGGCGTCTACGTCGAGAACCGGTTTGTTTATGGGCTGCGCTCGGGGAAAATTCCGGACAACATGAAGGTGAAAGTTCCCGACAGCGACGATGTCCAGGCGACCTACACCGCCGTGGACACCGAGGGCAAAGCGAAGCCGCAGAACATTCTCGACCTCGATGCGCCGCGCCGGAAGAACGAGCGTGTGATGAAGGTGCTCACCGACAAGGCGACGCAATGGATCGAGCGGCAGCCGAAGGACAAGCCTTTCTTCCTTTATTTCACGCCGGTCGCCGTACACAACCCCGTGACGCCCGACAAGGATCTCGCCGGCAAGAGCGCCGCCGGCCTCTATGGCGACTGGATTCACGAACTCGACCGCAGTGTGGGCCGCATCCTCGACACGCTCGACAAGCAGGGGCTTGCGAAGGATACGCTGGTCATTTTCTCCAGCGACAACGGCGGCGTGAAGGAGCCGCAGAGGACCGACTCGCCGCAGACCCTCGCACTGAACGCGGGGCTGGCTGTCACCGGTCCGTGGCGCGGCGGCAAGCACCATATCTGGGAAGGCGACTTCCGCGTGCCGTTCATCGTACGCTGGCCCGGCAAGGCCGCCGCCGGCACGGTCTGCAATGAGACGATCAGCCTCGCCGATATTCTCGCGACCACCGCGGCCATCGTGGGCGAAAAGCTGCCCGCCGCCAGCAAGGGCGCCGAGGATAGCTACAGCATCCTGCCTGCGATTCTCGGCGAACAGCGCGCCGCGCCGCTGCGGCCGGACATCATCGTCCACAGCTCCGATGGTGTCTTCGCGATCCGCAAGGGCCAGTGGAAATGGATCGAGGGCATCCCGGTGGAAGACATCAAGCCCGGCGCGCGCAAGGCCCGCGCCGAGGAATACCATCCGCAGCTCTACGATTTGCAGAGCGATCCCACCGAGACGAAGGATGTCAGCACGCAGCATCCCGCTGTGGTGAAGGAACTCGCCGGTCTGCTCGATCGCTACCGCGACGGCGGCTATAGCCGCGAGCTGCCGCCGCCGGTCGTGAAGCCTGCGGTGCCCGAACTGCCGCCGGTCGCCGGCAAGGCCGTGCTCGATACGGCGTTCGACAAAGTCCCCGGCGCGCCCTGGGTGATCGTGCGCGGCAAGTGGGTTGCGAAAGATGGCGCCGTCTGGGGCAGCGAGAAAACCGCCGACCAGGTTGCGGCCGCGATGCGCTATCCGCTCAAACAAACCGATGGCGA
>CAIWHP010000071.1 GCA_903912445.1 uncultured Lentisphaerota bacterium | reverse complement strand
GCCGCCCTCGTGGCCCTGCTCGAAGCCGTGACCGTGATCGTCCTGCGCGCCCATTACACGATGGACGTGCTCGGCGCCATCACGGCCGCCTTCTGCGCCGCCGGCTTTTCGGCCCTGCTCTGCGCCCACTTCGGCATATAGCCATGTCCCCCGTCCACCACGTTCATTCCGTCCATTCCGTCCATCTCGTCCACCCCGTCCACCCCGTCCATCCCGTCCATTGGTCAATGGACAAAGTAAGTGCGCCGTTGGCAGAGTAAGTTAGCCCAGAGGCGCAGTTAGCTTGTCCGAAATGTGGTCTTTCTTGTCTGATTCTACGGATTAGCGGGTCAAGGTGGCGAACCACGTGTCGGAGGCGTAAAAAAAGTCAAAGCTCCGCCTTGAAGTGGCGCACCGCGTTTTTTCGGACCTGGTAAGTGCGCCCCCCTTTGCGTGGCCGCTCTGGAGTCCTGCGGGATGGCGGCCAGCCCCCGTGCCCGGGCTTGGCGCGCCTACCCGAGTAGTGCCGGTTTCAGGATGATCTCGTTGGCCGGCACGCGGCGCATGCCGAGCGATTCGAGGACGCCGGTTCCGTAGGAGAAGGCGAACAAGTCGAATGGCGTCTTGTCGCCCAAGGTGGGTCGAGAGTAGCTGTTGATGTTCGACATCACCCGGTCGAGCGCATCCTGCGTGAGATAGTCGAAGGAGGTTCCCTTGGGCAAGATCATCCGCAGGAACTCGTGGTTGCGCTCGATGCGGGACTTCTGGTTGGTGGCGCACGGATCGCAGTAGAAGACCCGACTTCTTGGCGCGCCGTCGGGGTCAAACTCCAGTGCCAGGGGATTGCTGAACTCGGAGCCGTTGTCGGTGAGCAGCAGCGGGAAGATCGCCCGGAAGCGTTGTGCCCCCAGGACATCCCACAGCCATCCGAAGTGCTCGGCCACGGAACGTGCGTCGTTTCGGTCCCGCAGGAACGCAAGCATGAGCCCGCACCACGGGAACATCAATGTCAGAATCGCCTTGCCGCCCACGCGCCCGATGACGGTGTCCATCTCGACCGTGCGCGTGAGCGGCGCGGGAGCAATGAACGCCTGGTAGTCGGCGTACGTCCGTCCGACGCGGCACTTCGTGTCGACCTTGTGCTCGACGGGCTTTCGAGACCGGGGCTTGAGCATGCAGACACGGGGCATATCGCCGTTCTTCGCGCGGAGCAGGCCGCCGGCGATATAGCGGTACACGGTTTTCTCGTGGACGTTAAACTGGTCGCGGTTGTTGACGAGGATGTGGTGGACGGACTGGCCGTTCCTGATCAGGGGGCTGACCAACGTATCGAGCGAAAGCAATTCGTCCTCAGAGATGTTGGCCCCGCTGCGCGATTCGACAAGGATCTTCCGGTAGCCGGCGTGCGCGGGGTTGTGGAGGTAATACCGCTTGCGCAGGACACACCGCGGCTCCTTTTTGCATCCGTTGCAGACGTAAGGGGGCGCGGAAAAGTCCGCGCAAACCTCCTCGCGGAAGTCGGGGCAGACGCTGTTGCAGCGGCTGCATGCCGAACAGCGCCGGGTGCAGTCCGGCCGGTCCATGCACAGCTGCAGCTTGTTGCAATTCCGCCCCAGGATGCACCGGTTGGCGATCCGCCCGACGGCACCCTTGTTGCTCTCGATGCGCCGCGCGAGAATTTCCCGCGCCACGGTCGAGTGATGCTTGCCGATCAGGGCGGCTATTTTCTTCATGGATGTGCCATGCCGGAGGCCGTGCTCGATTTGCAGGCGTTCCGCGTCGGTGATGTGCGTGTACTTGGCCATTCGGTTCCTTGTTGCTGCCGTCCGGCGTGATTGCCAGGCGAATGCATATGAAACCGTATGTCGCGATGGATTGGCAGATTAACCGCGCCCCATCCCCCCGGGGGGATGGGATTCCCGCCAGGATGTTCCTTCCCCATCCGCTTCAGTCCTCCAGTCGACCGCCCGTCCCCGGCAACCTAACTGCGCCCCACCGCCTTGGCAGACCTACCGCGCCCTCCAACGCCGCCCGGGGGCGCGCTTACTTTGTCAATCCACCTCAATGTTCCGTTTATTCGTTTTTCGCACTTGTTCGAGCTCGTGTAACCTATTATGATGTCCAAATGAAGAAAGTCCTCGTCATCATACCCACCTACGACGAGCATGAGAACGTGGGCCCCATTTCAGCGGCCGTTCTAACGGCATGCCCGGAGGCCCACATCCTGTTTGTCGATGACAACTCGCCGGACGGCACGGGCGTTCTGATC
>CAIWHP010000070.1 GCA_903912445.1 uncultured Lentisphaerota bacterium | reverse complement strand
TGGGCAACACAGGCTGTGTTTTCATGCGCCGAGTCTAAAAAGTTCGATCGCTCCTGTCCAGCCATAACAATCAACTATCACCACGCCAATCCGTTAAAGCTACAGACGAATTAGCGCTGACATCGGAACGTGACAGGGGCAGGTTTGGCGACTAAGCTGAAGATCATGGACAGGGAAACGGAGGGAAGGCGGGCCCCACCCGCAAGGCGTTCGTGCCACGCGGCCGGCTTCACCCTGATCGAGTTGCTGGTGGTGATTTCTATCATCGCGCTGCTGTTGAGTTTGCTGCTGCCTTCCGCCTCCGCATCGGTCCAGCGCGCCAAACGGATCCGGTGCATGAGTAACATGCGGAACCTGCAAACCGCCTATATCAACTACGCCCAGAGCAAGCATGGGGAACTGCCTTCCGCCAATACCACGAGCTCCGCCTGGGTGTTGGACGGCAACACCATCGCGGCCCTGACGAACGGGGTGCTCTATGACTATGTCAAAGATATCCGCCCCTACCGCTGCGGGTCCGGGCAGTTACACCTCTACCGCTCTTTCTCCATCAATGGCTATCTGAACGGCGAGTGGGCGGCGTCCGGCGCCCGGACGTACACGGCCATCCGCTACCCGGCCCGCACCATCGTCTTCATTGAGGAATGCGATCTGCGCGGCTACCTGATGGGGTCGTTCATCGCGAACAGCGGTTCCTGGATCGACTATGTCGCCGTGAATCACCGCAACGGCGACAACTTCTCCTTCGCCGACGGCCACATGGAGTATCGCACCTATGTGTCGCCGGATACGTACGGTATTTCCGGCCACGGCACCGCCGGCAAGGGCAACGCCGACCTGCAATGGATCGCGGCCCGCCTGTGGCCGAAATAGCGAAAGAGAACATGAAACGAACCGGCTTGTGGTTGCTGTTTGCCCTCGCGCTCCTGGCGGGCGCCGCGGTGTGGGGGCCGCGGCTCTTCAACGAACTCCCTGCGGAGAACCAGCGCCTGCGGCATGCGGCCTGTTTCCGCTGTGAAAAGTGCGGCCATGCCTTTGCCCTGACGCCGCCGGAGCTCGGGGCGCTGTGGCGGGATGTGACGCCGACGCCCGCCACGCAGGGCAAGGCCACCTGCCCGAAATGCCGCGAGCCGTTTGGCGCCTTCCGGTCCGACGAAGCGGATTTCCGCAAAGGCGATCTGCATCCGGCCCGCATCACGAAGCCGGCCCTGCCGGAACGCAGCGTGTCGCCGGCCCGCTGAACGGGCCAGCCGCGCATTGCCACGCCAACGTTCAGGCAGTAGATTGCACCGCCATGAGTACAGACCCGTTCATTGCGCCGATGAAGTATTGGCAGCCGTTGCCCGAGGGCCGCGTGCAGTGCACCGTCTGTCCGCGACAGTGCCAGCTGAAGGACGGGCAACGCGGTATCTGCTTCGTGCGCGCTGCGCAGGCCGGGCAGGTCGTGTTGACCACCTATGGACGCTCCAGCGGCTTCTGCGTGGACCCCATCGAGAAGAAACCGCTCCACCATTTCCTGCCTGGCAGCACCATCCTCTCGTTCGGCACCGCCGGCTGCAACCTGACGTGCAAGTTCTGCCAGAACTGGCACATCAGCCGCTCGCGCCAGACCGAGACGCTCGCCGACGAGGCGGCGCCCGAGGTCATTGCACGCGCCGCGCAGTCCCTGGGTTGCCGGAGCGTCGCCTTCACCTACAACGATCCCGTCGTCTTTCTCGAATACGCCGTGGACACCGCCCGGGCCTGCCACGCCGTCGGCGTCAAGACCGTCGCCGTCACCGCCGGCTATATGAACCCCGAACCGCGCCGCGATTTTTATGCGCACATGGACGCCGCCAACGTGGATCTCAAGGGCTTCACCGACGAGTTCTATCAGAAATATTGCGGGGTGCAGCTGCAGCCCGTGCTCGATACCCTCACCTACATCGCCCGCGAGACCGACACCTGGCTGGAGGTCACCACCCTGCTCATCCCTGGCGCGAACGATTCCGAGGCCGAAATCGAGGCGCTCACCAAATGGGTCGCGCGCGAGCTCGGCGCGCACGTGCCGCTGCACTTCTCGGCGTTTTACCCGGCGTGGCAATTGACCGACCGCCACCCCACCCCGCCCGCGACGCTGACGCGCGCCCGGCAGATCGCGATGAAGAACGGCCTGCGCTACGTCTATACCGGCAACGTACGCGACCCCGCCGGCGCCGCCACTATCTGCCCGGATTGCGGAAAGGTCGTCATTGCCCGCGATGGCTATGAAATCACGGCGTGGCACCTCGAAGGCGGCCGCTGCAAGTTCTGCCAGGCGCCGATCGCCGGCGTCCTCGAAGATCAACCCGGCGGCGGGGGCGGCGGCTGCCAGCCGGTGGATATCTCCCTGTTCGCCCGCCCGTGATTCCCGCGGAGGTTTCCCAAGCAATGCCTGTCCCGAGCACAATCGAGGGAGAGACCAAACACTTTGGTTTTCCAAGCATTGGAAACGAAAGGACGAAAATTTCCAAGGCTTGGAAAAGGTGTTTTATCCGCTTCCTGTAGATGCGCCGCTGGTCGGCACCTGTGTCCGCCTCCCCAGCCAATCTGTGAAATCCGTGAAATCTGTGGATGATTTCTTCCGGTGCCTGCCGCGCTATCCGATGAAACCTCGCGCCCTCAGGCTTCAGGTTTCAGGCTTCGCATTTCGCTTCCAGCCGGTCGAGGATGTGCTCCGCCACCTCGCGCTTGGGCATGAGCGGTAACTGTTCCTCGCTGTGGGCATCGAAGATCGTCACGCGGTTGGTCTCCACCTCGAACCCGGCGCCGGGTGCCGTGACGTCGTTGGCGACGATCAGGTCAAGGCGTTTCTCGCGCAGTTTGCGCTTGGCCTCGGCGCGGACGTTGTGCGTCTCGGCGGCGAAGCCGATGAAAAGCTTTTTGCCCTTGAGCGGCGCGATGGTCTTGAGGATGTCCGGCGTGCGCTTGAGTTCCAGCAGCATGCGCTGCTCGGAACCCTTCTTCATCTTGCGCTTGGCGACGCGCACCGGCCGCCAGTCGGCGACGGCGGCGGCCATGATGAGCGCGTCGCACGTCGCAAGGTGCAGTTTGACGGCGGCGAGCATGTCGACAGCGGTGACCACGCGGACCACCTGCACATCCTTCGGCGGCGGCAGCGCCACCGGCCCGGAGACCAGGGTCACAGAATGCCCGCGCGCCGCCGCGGCCGCAGCCAGCGCGTAGCCCATCTTCCCCGACGACCGGTTGCTCAAATACCGCACCGGATCCAGCGGCTCCCGTGTCGGCCCGGCAGTGATTAATATCTTCATATACCAAGCACCAGCTTTCGCCGCGTGAAGTCACGCGGCCAACACCGAACTCGCCTTGTAAGTCCGGTCACCGACCGGGCGCAACCCGCGTAACTATTAATCCTTGAATGCGGCTATGGCGCGAGTACGGCGAGCGCCGTGGCGACGTTGCCCATGGGGGCGCTGACCTGCATGCCGGCGAGGCGGTGGCGGATCTTGGCGACCATCTCGCGGGCGATGTCGATGCCGATCTTGCGCTGGTCGTCGCGGCTTTCCACGGCGCCCATGCGGGTGAGCAGTTCATCCGGCACGACCACGCCGGGGACTTCGTTCTTCATGAACTGCGCGTTGCGGTAGCTGGCGAGCGGCCAGACGCCGGCGAGCACCGGCAGCTTCAAATCGGCGACGGCGTCGAGGAAGCGGAACAGCGGTTCGGCGGCGAAGACGGGCTGCGTGATGGCAAACTCGGCGCCGGCCGCGACCTTCTCGCGGAAGCGGCGGACCTCGCGGTCGAAGTCGAGCGCGTTCGGGTCGGCGCCCACGCCGATGACGGCGCGGGTCTGCGGATCGATCCCCTGCCCGCCCAGATCCACGCCGCGGTTGAGCCGCGCCTGCAAACGCACGAGGCCAATCGCATCCACATCGAACACGCCGCTGGCCGAGGGATAGGGGCCGAGCTTCGGCGGATCGCCGGTGATGAACAGCAGGTTTTTCAGCCCGACCGCCGCGCAGCCGAGCAGGTCGGCCTGGAGGCTGATGATGTTGCGGTCGCGCGCGCAGACATGGAGCATCGCCTCGATACCGGCCTTTTGCTGGATTTCGAGCGCAGTGATCAGCGGCGAGATACGTGCCGAGGCGCGGGGCCCGTCGGGGATGTTGATCGCATCGACGCCCGCCAACTTGCACTGCACGGCCTTGGCCACGACGTCGGTCAGATTGTAGCCGCGTGGCGGCACCAGTTCGATGCTGGTCACCCACGCGCCGCGCGCGAGCTTGGCGCTGAACCCGGTCTTTTCGGCGAGCCCCACGGCGGGTTTGAGCGCAATCGTCTCGGTGGGCACGGCCTTGATCTCGATCCGCTGCTGCGCGAACGGACGCAGCGCGCGCGCCACTTCACGGATGTGGTCGGGCGTGGTGCCGCAGCAGCCGCCGAACCCGCGCGCGCCCAGGTCCAGATAGCGCTTGGCGTAGGTCGCCAGATATTCCGGCGAGCAGAGCGTGATGCGGCGGTTATCCACTTCCTTGGGCATGCCGGCGTTGGGCTGCACGATGATCGGCGTGCGCGTGTGGCGCACGGCGCGCTCGACCGCGCCGAGGAGCCCATCCGGGCCGAGGCCGCAGTTCAGGCCCCACGCTGCCGGCGCGGGCGCGCCGGCGGCAAACGGCAGCAGCAGCCGCTCGACCGGCTCGCCGTTCGACGACTCGCCCTGCTCGTTGACCGCAAACGAAACAATGAACGGCAGCGTCACGCCGGCGGCCTGCAAGGCGGCGACGGCGTCTTCCGCCAGCGCGCGGGTCGGCAGCGTCTCGAAAATGAGGCAATCCACGCCGCCCTCGGCGAGCGCGGCGCTCTGCTCGGCGAGCAGTTCGATCCGGCGTGCGGAGGTCAGGCCCGGCTGTGTGATCGGCCCGACGGAGCCGGCGACGAACACCTGCCGCTTGGAACCGCGCGCCACGTCCAGCGCGAGCGCTGCCGCGGCCTTGTTGATGGCTGCCGTCCGTTCCGCAAAGCCGAAGCGCGCGAGCGCCTCGCGGTTTGCGCCGTAGGAATTGGCCGTGAGCACGTCCGCGCCGGCGTCGGCGTAATCCTTGTGGATCTGCCGGATCAGCGCGGGCTCGGACGCGGAAAGCTCCTCGAAGTTGCGGTTGATATAGACATGGCGGCGATAGATCTCCGTGCCCATCGCACCATCGAACACCAGCACGCGCTCCTGCAGCGCGGCGACAAAATCCATGTTCAGCACCTTGGTCATCAGCAGCCTTTCTGCATCGTCTGCGCCACGGCGGCGACGATATTTTCCAATTCAGTCAGCCGGCCTGCGCCCACCTCGCCGCACGCGAGCTCGCCCTCGCCGACATCGAGCACCAGCACGCCGCGGTCCTTGAGCGTCTTCACATTCGCTTGCGTCGCCGGGTTCTGCCACATCCGCGAGTTCATCGCGGGCGCGACGAGCACCGGCCCGGCGGCGGCGAGCACCGTCGCGGTAACGACATCATCGGCCAGGCCGTGCGCGATCTTGGCCAGCACGTTGGCCGTGCAGGGTGCGATCACCACGACACCGGCACGCCCGGACAGGTCGAGATGCTGGTAGGTGGAACTTTCCACAGCCTCGCATTTGCCCACCGCCACGGGATGCTTCGTCAGCGCCTGGAAGGTCAGCGGCCCGACATACTTGGCCGCCGCCTCGGTCATCATCACCCACACGTCCCACCCCTGCTGCTGCATCCGGCGCACGAGCTCAGCCGCCTTGTAGGCCGCGATGGACCCGGTCACGCCGAGCACGATGATCTTGGCTTTTGCTGTCATGGTTTGCTCCTCACTTGCGAATCCGCGCGCGCTCCGCGAGCACGATCGCGCGGATCTGGTCGTGGGCGGTCTTGAGATCGTCGTTGATGACGAGGTAGCTGTATTCCTGCCAGCGCACCATTTCCGCGGCGGCTTTTTGGAGGCGGCGCTCGATCACCTCCGCGCTGTCCTGCCCGCGCCCGGCCAGGCGCGCCTGCAACGTGTCCAGCGAAGGCGGCGCGACGAAAATATCCACCAGCGGCGGTGCCTCCGGGGTCGCCGCCAGCGCGGCGCGCACGCTCGCGGCGCCCTGCACATCGACATTCATCAAGACATCGTGCCCCCGGGCCAAGGCCTGGAACACCGGCTCACGCGGCGAGCCGTAGCTGTTGCCATGCACGTTGGCGTGCTCCAGGAAGCCGCCGGCCGCCACCCGCCGCTCAAATTCCTGCGGCGTCAGGAAGAAATAGCTCTGCCCCTCGACCTCGCCCGGCCGCATCGGCCGCGTCGTGGCGGTGACCAGCATGTAGAGCGACGCGCCAAACTCCTTCGTGAGCAGCTCGCACAACGTCGTCTTGCCGGCACCCGACGGCGCGGAGACGAGGAAGATGATCGGCTGGCGTATAAGTTCGGAAATCATAATTCGTAAATTATTCGAGGTTTTGCACCTGTTCGCGGATCTGCTCCAGTTCCGCCTTGAACCCGACGACGACGTGGCTGATCGCGGTGGCGTTGGCCTTGGACCCGATCGTGTTGATCTCGCGGAACATCTCTTGTGCGAGGAAGTCCAGCGCGCGGCCCGGCGGCTCGCGGCCGTCCAGCAGCGCGCGGACCTGGCCAAAGTGACTGCGCAGCCGGGTCAGTTCCTCGGTGATGTCGGCTTTGTCGGCAAAGAGCGCAACCTCGCGGATGACGCGCTCGTCGGCGGCCAGGTCGCCCTGCCCCGCCTCGCGCAGCCGCGCCAGCAGCTGCTCGCGGTAGCGGCGGCTGACCTCGGGCGCGAAGGCCGCGATCTGGGTGACGCGCTTTTCCAGACCGGCCAGGCGCGTCTCGATGTCGCAGCGCAACGCGGCGCCTTCGCGCGTCCGCATGGCGACCAGCGCCTTGAGCGCCGCGGCCAGCGCGCGCTGCGCCACGGCCCAAACGCGCTCCAACTCCTGCGCGGGCGGCGAAAGCTGCACCACCTCGGGCAGCCCCATCAGGAAGGTTGCGTCCACGTTGTCGGGCAGGCCGAGCCGCCGCGTCGCCTTCTGCAGCGCGGCGTGATAGGCGGCGGCCAGGTCCTCGTCCACGCGGACTTCCTGCCGGCGCACGGCCGCGCTGCGGACCACATCCACAAGCAGCGTGATGCGCCCGCGGCTGAGCGCGCCGCGCACCGCGGCCTGCAGGCGCGGCTCCAGCTCCGCGAACTCGCGGGCGAGATTCACCTGCACATCGAGCTGCTTGCGGTTGATGGACGTGGCACGTATTTCCACGCGCAAGCCGCCCGCCGTCGCCACGCCCCGCCCATATCCTGTCATGCTGCGTACCGGCATAAGTCAGCTCTTTTCGTGTTTGGCTTCCCACGCCGCGATCTGCTGCACATCCTTGTCGCCGCGGCCGGAGAGGTTGATGATGACCACGTCCTTCTTCGTCCAGCGCCGGCGGGCGTGCTTGATGACCCACGCGACGGCATGGATGCTTTCGAGCGCCGCGAGGATGCCCTCCCAGCGCGCGAGCTTGTGGAAGGCGGCAATCGCCTCGTCGTCGGTGATATAGCTGTACTCGGCGCGATTGGTGTCGTGCAGCCACGCGTGTTCCGGGCCGACGGCGGCGTAGTCGAGGCCGGCGCTGACCGAGTGCGTCAGCCGGATCTGTCCTTCGTCGTCCTGCAAAACATAGGTGCGCGTGCCCTGCAGGACGCCGACGCGGCCCTCGGCGAAACGCGCCGCGTGCTGGCCGCTGCGGATGCCCAGGCCGCCCGCCTCGACGCCGATCAGCGCCACGCCACGATCCTTCATGAAGGCGTGGAACAGGCCGATGGAATTGCTGCCGCCGCCGACGCACGCCACCAGCGCCGTCGGCAGCCGCCCTTCCTGCGCGAGGATCTGCCGCCGCGCCTCTTTGCCGATGACGCTCTGGAAACTCCGCACCATCTCGGGATAGGGATGCGCTCCATAGGCGGTGCCGAGCACGTAATGCGTGTGGCGGACGTGCGTCACCCAGTCGCGCATCGCCTCGCTGATCGCCTCCTTGAGCGTCTGCTGGCCGGCGGTGACGGGCATGACCGTGGCGCCGAGCGCCTGCATGCGGTAGACATTGAGCGCCTGGCGCTCCATATCCACCTTGCCCATGTAGACGACGCACTCCAGCCCGAAGAGCGCCGCGCAGGTCGCCGTCGCGACGCCATGCTGGCCGGCGCCGGTCTCGGCGATGACGCGTTGCTTGCCCATGCGCTTGGCGAGCAGGCACTGGGCGAGGCTGTTGTTGATCTTGTGCGCGCCGGTGTGGCAGAGGTCCTCGCGTTTGAGGAAGATCTTCGGACCGAGCGCCGCGCTCATCCGCGCCGCGTGATAAAGCGGCGTCGGCCGGCCCACATACTGGTGCAGCAGGCCATCGAGCTCGCGCCGGAACTTCGGATCACGCGCCGCCGCGCGCCACTCGCGCTCGAGTTCGCGCAACGGCTCCATTAAAATTTCGGGCACAAACATGCCGCCGTAGGGCCCGAACCGGCCCGGCTGCTCCGCTGGCTGAGTTTTCTTTTTCACATCAGGTCACTTTCATGCAGGCGTTACCGCGGCAGGCGCCGGCGCCAACCCGTCGGTCGCACGGGCGTTCTCGATGAACTGCCGCACCGCATCCAGATTCTTCTTGCCCGGCTCGGCTTCGACGCCGGAGCTGACATCCACGCCCCACGGTTGCACCACCCGGATCGCCTCCGCTACATTTTCCGGACGCAAACCACCGGCCAAGAGGACCTTGTTCGGACTGCCGGCGATGAACTCGCGCGCCGCCGTCCAATCCACCAGTTGCCCCGTACCGCCGGGCGTGGCCGGACTATAACTATCGAGCACCACAGCGTCAACGAACGCCGGCGCCGGCTCGCGGTCGAGGCGGACGACCGTCCAGACCTTGGCCACGCCGCACAGTTCTTTGTCCAAGACCTGAAACAAGGCTGTGTAAGCCTTGCCCTTCTTGGGAAAGCCGTGCCATTGGACCACGTCGAGCCGTGCGATTTTCACGGCGCGCCGGATGGCGTAGGGATCGGCATCCACAAAGACGCCGACCTTGAGCACGCCCGGCGGCAGCGCGGGCGTCCATTCGGCAATCTGCTCCGGCTGCACCGCGCGCGGCGACTTCGGCCACAGTACGAACCCGAGCGCGTCCGGCCGCAGCGCCGCGACCGCCGCGACATCCTCCGCGTTCGCCAGCCCGCAAATTTTGATGAAAATGCTCATAGGCGGCAGATGATAGACGAGCAACCCCCTCTGCGAAAGCGATTTTCCGGGTGCCTTGGGCGTGACTTCGGACCGCCATTGCCTTAAATAACCCGCGTGACGGTGGGCCACTAACCGGGAGCGGGTCATGAACAGGCGCTGGCTGGCGATGATGGGTGTCGGATTGTGCGTCGCGATGGCGACAGGTGGCTGTGGGCAACGCAAGGCCAAGGAGCGGGCCGTAGCGCCGCCCCCTGACGTCAAGGCCGGCAAAGTTTCGGACCCTGCGGCGGCCTACACTTGCGAAGACCCGCTCAACAACATCTTCTTCGTCTGCGACGCCACGCTGCCCGGTAGCGGCGCGCCGCTCATCGGCTGCGCGGTCGGCGCCTCCAACACCATCCTGCGCACGACCGATGGTGGCCAGACCTGGCGACGCGTCGTGCCGCGCAATCCGGCCAGCACACCCTTCGAACGCATCCTGTTCCGCACGCCCAACGAAGGCTGGGCCATGAGCCGGGACCATCTGCTGTATACCGGTGACGGAGGGCAAACGTGGCAGGAAGCCGCCAAGCTGCCGGAGAATTTCTATTACTTCGGCCCGTGCGCTGTGAACAGCAACCGCTACCTCCAGATGCAGCCCCCGGGCTGCGGCGCGCGCATCTATGCCGCTTCCAGCGCGGGTGCGCAATGGACCGCGTGGGGCGCCACCCTGCCGCGCAACGATTATGAGGCGGTGTTCTTTCTCGATGACCAGCATGGCTGGCTCGCAGGCAACTACGGCGTCACGGCCTGCACGACGAACGGCGGCGCGGCATGGATCAAGCAGAACATCCCCAACGGCGGCCACCTGGCGCAGATCCAGTTTGTGTCGCCACTGGTCGGCTGGATCCGGCCGGTCATGGGGCACGAGGGCGGCCCCTGGGCCAGCCGCGACGGCGGCGCCACGTGGACGAAGCAGGACGCCGGGGTCAAGAGCTACAACAACATCGTGGACATGCAGTTCCTGAACGAGCAGACCGGCTTCCTGCTCGTCAGCACCGGCCGCGCCACGGCCGAGGTGCTGCAGACGCGCGATGGCGGCGCGACGTGGACCCGCGCCCGCGCGTTCACGGCGCCCGCCAATGCGCTCTGTTTCGTCAGCCCCACCGCGGGCTGGCTGACCGCCGGCGACGGCACGATCCTGCACTGCGTCCTGGGCCCCTGAGCACACCGGTCCTGCCGGGGCCGCGGGTTTCCGGGCCGACTGCAAGGTTGCAATCCGCCGCGACGCTCGGCATTATCCGCGCACCCAACCCATGAACAGCAACGAAAATATCGCCGTGTCCATCGTCGTGCCGGTCTTCAACGAGGAAGAGAGCGTCGCCACCCTCTGCCAGAAGCTGCACGACGCCACGTCCAAGCTGGGCCGCACCTACGAGATCATCCTCGTGGACGACGGCTCGCGCGACCGGACGTGGGAGCGGCTGTGCGCGGAGGCCCAGAAAATCCCGCACCTGCGCCTGATCCGCTTCCGCCGTAACTTCGGCCAGACCGCCGCGATGAGCGCGGGCTTCGACGCCGCGCGCGGCGAGGTCATCATCACGCTCGATGCCGACCTGCAGAACGATCCCGCCGATTTCCCGCTCCTGCTTGAGCGCATGGACGCCGGCTGCGATGTGGTCAGCGGCTGGCGCAAGAACCGGCAGGACACCTTCATCAACCGGCGGCTGCCCTCCATCATGGCCAACTGGCTGATCAGCAAGATCACCGGCGTCAACCTGCACGACTACGGCTGCACGCTCAAGGCGTACCGCCGCGAGGTGATGCAGGGCGTGCGCCTCTATGGCGAGATGCACCGCTTCATCCCCGCGCTCGCCAGCTGGGTCGGCGGGCGCATCGAGGAAGTCGTCGTCAACCACCACGCGCGACAGTTCGGCACCACCAAGTACGGCATCGGGCGCACCTTCCGCGTCATCCTCGACCTGTTCACCGTGAAATTCCTGCTGCACTACAGCACGCGGCCGATCCAGATCTTCGGCCGCGTCGGCCTGTACTTCCTCGCCGCGGCCCTGCTGATGCTGGGCTGGGTCGGCGTGGACCGCCTGTTCCTCGAGCACAGCGCCGCGGACAGCTTCCTGCTCAAGCGCCCGTTCTGGATCATCACCCCGCTGATGTTCATCGGCTTTGCGCTGCAGTTCATCAGTATGGGGCTGCTCGCCGAAGTGCAGGTCCGCACCTACCACGAGTCGCAGCACAAGCCCATCTACGTCATCCGCGAAACGTGCGCATCCCCCTCGTGAGGCCCGCCGCCGTGACGATCGCGCGCACTTTTCCAAGCCTTGGAAAGCCGGCCGCTGGCTTTTTCCAAGCCTTGGAAATATCCGCCCCCCCCTTTTCCAACCCTTGGAACGCGGTGCGGACACCCATCCGTAACGGTTGCGTATCCCCGGCCTGTCTGGGCCTGCGACATTCGCTGTTGGCTGTCCGTTGTTCGCTGTTCCTTCCCGGGGTGGGCGCATGATCCCCCTCGCCCAGGCCGCGTTGCGCCTGCCGGACGGGACAGTGCTGGACACCTCGGCCGCCGCCGGCCTCGTCGTCGCGCTCTATGTGGTGCTGCTCGGCGCCGGGCTGCTGACGGCGATCGGGCTCACCTTCTACTTCCACGGCCGGCACGTCGACTGGGAGGAGCGCAAGCAGCTGCTCCAGGCGCGCCCCTGGCTCGCGGCCGATGCGCTCGGCATGCTCGCCCTGCTCGTCAGCCTGCAGGTCGGGACGGGGCTGCTGCTCGCCGCCGTGCGGAAATTCACGCACGCCTCGCCGGAGGACACCATGCAGCTGCTGTCGCAGACGGTGTTGCTCCACTGGCTGGGCCTCGCGCTGGTGGGGGCGCTGCTGAGCTGGCGCCGGCTGTCCTGGCAAGCGGCTTTCGGCATGGAGTGGCGGGCCCTCGGCCGCTGCGCAGGGCTGGGCGCGCTCTTCTGCCTCGCGGTCCTGCCGTTCTTCTGGTTCTACTCCACGCTCTATGAGCTCGGCCTGCGCTGGTACGGCATCGAGCCGGAGCTGCAAAAGGTGGCCGTGACGCTCACGGGCGACCAGCCGCTGGGCTTGCGCATCTACCTGGTCGGCGTGGCGATTGTCGTCGCGCCGTTCTTCGAGGAGATTCTTTTCCGCGGGATCATCCTGCCGGTCCTGGCCAAACGTTTCGGGGTCGGCCGTGCCATCATGCTCGTCGCGGTGCTGTTTGCGGCCGTGCACCTGCACGTCCCCGCGCTGCTGCCGCTGTTCGTGATGTCGGTCGCCTTCTCGCTCGCCTACCTCTATTCCGGCAACCTGCTGGTGCCGGTGGTCATGCACAGCCTGTTCAACGCCTTCAACCTCGCGCTGCTGACCGCGCTGCGGTGATCGGTTTTCCAGCCTGCGGCAAAGCAGGTACGGTGCGAGAGCCCTGCCGGATGGGAAAATACTTGCCATGTTCCGGCCCTGTCCTATCCTGCCGTGTGGCGGTCAGGTGCAGTAGCCCGTACCGAGGAAAGGAACTGGAAGATGAACAAGTCTGAACCCGTGGAATGTTGTCCCCGGTTTGACCCCGAACGATGGGACGACAAGGAGCTCAGGTGGGATAAGAAATTGTTCCTGCAGGATCGCGTGGTGAGCTGTTTCCACATCCCCCTGAACTTCGGCGCCGTGATGAAGCGCTGCATGGCCGCCATTGAAGCGGCCGGCGCGCAAGATGCGCAGCGCGTGATCCTCTCTGACGAGAACTCCCTCTGGGGCGCGGAGGTGTACGTTTCGCTTTCCAAGGACATCCCCGGCGCACGCACCACCACGCTCTCAGGCACCTTTCTGGCCAAGGTGTTTGAAGGACCCTATCGGAACATGCGGACTTGGATCGAGGCGATGAAGGCCTTCGTGCAGGGCCGCGGGAAAGAGTTGAGGAAGCTTTATTTCTTCTATACGACCTGTCCGAAGTGCGCCCAGAAGCACGGCAAGAACTACGTGGTCATCCTGGCCCAGGTTTGAGCAGGACGGCAAGGCCTTCCGCTCCCAAGCCGGCTCAGACTCCTAATCTAATCGTAATTCTTGATCCTAATCTCTCCGCGCTCCCCGGAAGGAGTACGCGCAGGGGTTAGGATTACGAGTAGGATCCAGATGATGAAAGGTTGAACACCGCGGCGCAGTCTGGTTCACTCCGCGCATGCAAAAAACTCTGCGCACCATCGAGTGGGTCGGCGCCAAAGCCGGCACGCTGCTGCCCGGCCGCGTCCGGATGATCGACCAGACCCGGTTGCCGGAAAAGCTCGTCTGGCTCCAGACGGCGGACCTCCAGACCATCTGGACGGCGATCAAGACGCTCCAGGTGCGCGGCGCGCCCGCCATCGGCATCGCCGCCGCGATGGGCGTGGTGGCTGCGGTGCAGAAATCCAAGGCGCGCACCGGCGCGGAACTGGCCGCGGAAGTCGAACGCGCTGCCGACCACCTCGCCACCTCGCGGCCGACCGCGGTCAACCTGTTCTGGGCGCTCGACCAGATGCGCCGCCTCGCCCGCACCCACCACGCGCTGCCGCCGGCCGAACTCAAGCAGCGGCTCGTCCGCGAGGCGATGCAGATCCGCGACGAGGACGCCGCCATGTGCCACGCCATCGGCCGGCACGGCGCCAAGCTGCTCAAGGACGGCTGCACGGTGCTGACGCACTGCAATGCCGGGGGCCTGGCGACCGCGGAGTTCGGCACCGCGCTCGCGCCGATCTACACGGCGCGCGGGCAGGGCAAGGACATCCGCGTCTTCGCCGGCGAGACCCGCCCGCTGCTGCAGGGCGCGCGCCTGACCGCGTGGGAACTGACCCAGGCCGGCGTGGACGTGACGCTGATCTGCGACAACACCGCCGCACAGGTGATGAAGGAAGGCCGGATCGACTGCGTCATGGTCGGCGCCGACCGCATCGCCGCCAACGGCGACAGCGCCAATAAGATCGGCACCTATGCCCTCGCGCTCGCCGCCCAAGCGCACGGCATCCCGTTCTACGTCCTCGCGCCGACGAACACGTTCGACCTCACGCTCGCCTCCGGCGATCTGATCCCGATCGAGGAGCGCGCCGCGAAGGAAGTGACGCACGGCTTCGGCCGCCGCACCGCGCCGCAGGGCGTGAAGGTCTATGCGCCCGCGTTCGATGTCACGCCCGCCCGCCTGATTGCCGCCATCGTCTGCGAGCGTGGCATCCTGCGTCCGCCCTTCGGCGCGGCGCTGTGCAAAGCATGCGCACGTAAAGCGTGAGCCCTCGCCGCTGCCCCGCTGTTCCAGGCGTGGACTCTAGGGCCGTTCAGGCTGCTGCCGCTCTCGTCCAAGCCGTCAAGTTCTCCACGCCGAGCATTGACGCGGTTGGCCTCGGAGCCTAAGTTTGGCCGGGCTTGGCGCTGCTGCCGACCAGAAAGGCGGAGTGAGATCGTGCAATTGTTCGGCGAGGGTTTGATCATCCTGGCGATGCTGGTGCTGAACGCCATCTTTGCGGCCTACGAGATGGCGTTGGCATCTGTGTCCCATGCCCGCCTGGAAGCCCTGGCGCAGTTGAACCGGCGCGGCGCCCGGTCGGCGGTCTGGATGAAGATGCACCTCGAGCGCAGCCTCGCGGTGGTGCAGGTCGGCATCACCTTGGCGGGCGCGATCGCCGCCGCGACCGGCGGGGCCGGCATGGACGAACATGTGGCGCCCGTCTTGGAGACGCTGGGCTTGGCCCGCTCCACGGCCGAACTTGTGGCGCTGGCCCTGTTCGTGCTGCCCTTGAGCGCCCTGACGATCATCTTCGCCGAACTTGTCCCGAAAATATTTGCGCTCCGGAACAAGGAGCAGGTGGCGCTGAGCCTCTCGCCGGCCATCAAGGCGTTGTCCATGGTCTTCTATCCGGCCATTTTCGTCCTGGAGACGACCGTCAAGCGTGTGCTGCAATTGGGTTGGCGGCGGGAAAAATCGTCGGCCGACCTGCTGTCCGACCAGAAAACCGGCTTGCTGGAGCTGCGCACCGCGGCCTCGCTGGCGCACGCCGCGCGCCTGATTGGCGACCTCGAAGAAAAGATCGTCACCGCCGCGGTGCAATTTCCCGTGCGCACGGTGCGCGAGGTGATGCTGCCGGCCGCAGAGATCGCCATGATCCAGGAGGATGCCAACCTCATGGAGGCGCTGGTGTTCGCGCATCTGCACATGCATACGCGCTATCCCACCTGCGCCGATCCCGACAAGCCCCAGACCATCAGCGGCTATGTGAACTTCAAGGACATCATCTCGACCCTGCGCATCAATCCGGCGGCGCCCAGCCTCAAATGCATCATCCGCCCCCTGCCCCGCTTCACGGACCGCACCTCGCTGGCGCAGGCGCTCGAGCTGATGATGCGCGAAAAGGTGCACATCGCCGCGGTGGACGATGCCGCCGGCGCCTTCCTCGGCCTGCTCACGCTGGAAGACATCGTCGGCGAACTGGTCGGCGAGATCGGCGACGAATACGACCGGCTGCCGCTGCACATCCACCCGCTGGCCGCCGGCTGGATCATGGGTGGCGGCCTGGCGATGGCGACGGTGGCCAAGACCAGCGGCCTGCCGGTGGCGCCGGCCGACCTGGACACCAAGCCGCCGCTGACGTTGGCCGCTTGGTTTGCCGCCCAAAAACCGGGCCCGCTCCATCACGATGACGCCTTCCGCCTCGGCGACTATGAAGTACGGGTCCGCAAGCTCAAGCGCCACAAAGTCATGGAAGTGCTGATCAGCCGCCCCGGATTGCCCGCTTGAGGGCGGATGCAAAAACGAACCGCCGATAGCCGCGCTCGTCAGGGGACGGATTTGCGCGGGGCCGCGTTCGCACGAACGCGGCTACCTGAAGGCAGCACACCAGCTGCCCGCTCAAGCTTCGATCGTTGACCGCGAGCACGACCCCCGTGGCAGCCGCATTCGTCAGCATGCGGAGCACCAGAACAAACCAGGACGCACCAGTCAGCGTGACAAGTTGCAACTTGCCACTTGTAACCGGCAACTTGCAGCCTGTAACCTGCGGCCCATGCATATGCAGCTTACCGACTGGTTGATGGTGGTGTTCCCGCTGGCGCTGGTGATCTGGCTGGTGGTGCGCACGCGGCGGATGACGCGGAGCGTGGCCGACTTCATGGCCGCGAACCGCTGCGCGCGCCGCTACCTGCTGTGCACCGCGCAGGGCGAATCGCTCTACGGCCTCGTCAGCGCCGTCGCCGGTTTCGAGATGCTCTACGTCGCCGGCTTCGCGATCATCTGGTGGCAGAAGCTCACGGTGGTCTCCTCGCTGCTGCTCGCGCTCTCCGGCTATGTGCTCTACCGCTACCGCCAGACGCGCGCGATGACGCTGGCGCAATTCCTGGAGATGCGCTACAGCCGCAACTTCCGCGTCTTCGCAGGCGTCGTTGCCTTCACGGCCGGCGTGCTCAACTTCGGCATCTTCCCGGCGGTCGGCGCGCGTTTCTTCGTCTATTTCTGCGGCCTGCCGGAGTTCGTGGCCCTTGGGGGCATGACGCTGCCGACCTACGCCATCCTCATGGTGTTCTTTATCGGGACGGCGCTGGCGCTGACGCTGGCCGGCGGCCAGATCACGATCCTGATCGCCACGTTCCTCGAAGGCATGATCTCCGGCCTGTTCTACGTCGTGGTGATTGCGGCGCTGCTCTGGCTGTTCAGCTGGGACCAGATCGCGGCCGCGCTTTCCTCGCCGCCGCCGGGCCACTCGCTGCTGAACCCGTTCGATTCGCTCCAGCTCAAGGACTTCAACATCTGGTACGTGCTGCTCGGCATCTTCACGAGCTGCTACGCCTACGGGAGCTGGCAGGGCGGGCACGCGTTCAAGTCCTCGGCCGCCACCCCGCACGAGGCGAAGATGGCGAACATCCTGGGCAAGTGGCGCGACTATGCGCGCGGCCTGATGTTCGTGCTGCTCGCCATCTGCGCCTACACCTTTTTGCACCACCTTGATTTTGCCGCCGGCGCCGCGCAGGTGCAGGGGCACCTCAAGGACATCGCCAACCCGGCGATCCAGAAGCAGATGACCGTGCCGCTGGCGTTGACCCACATGCTGCCGGTGGGCATCCGCGGCATCCTCGCCGCGATCCTGCTCTTCGCCATGCTCGCGTGCGACGGCTCCTATATGCACTCGTGGGGCAGCATCTTCGTGCAGGACGTGATCCTCCCCTTGCGCAAGGCCGCGTTGGAGCCGGCCGCGCACCTGCGGCTGCTGCGCTGGGCGATCACCGGCGTCGCCATCTTCGCCTTCGTGTTCAGCCTGTTTTTCAAGCAGACCGACTACATCCTGATGTTCTTCGGCATCACCGGCGCGATTTATTCCGGCGCCGGCGCGGCGATCGTCGGCGGCCTCTATTGGCGCAAGGGCACGGCCACCGCCGCCTGGGTCAGCATGTGCACCGGTTCCACGCTGGCCGTCACCGGCCTGCTGCTGCACCAGATGCACGGCTCGCCGACCTACGTCACGTGGCTGCCCGCGTGGCTGGACCGCATCGCGCAGATCAACGGCGTCTGGATGCAGTTCATCGCGCAGCTCGGCGCCATCTCGACCTATATCACCGTCTCGCTGCTGACGTGCAAGCAGGACTACAACCTCGACAAGCTCCTGCGCCGCGGCGCCTACGCCGTGGAGGCCAACGTAAGCATCGCCGCGCCCGTGCAGAAAAAGATCACCTGGGGCCGGCTCGCCGGGTTCGACGCCGAATTCAGCCGCGGCGACCGCTGGATCGCCGGCGGCCTGTTCGCGTGGACGATGTTTTTCCTCGGCGTCTTCTTCGTCGGTCTCGTCTGGAATCTGGTCAGCCCCTGGCCCGTCGTGTGGTGGAAGCATTACTGGTGGATTGTGGGCATCGTCATCCCGCTGATCGTCGGCACGCTGACCACCGTCTGGTTCACCATCGGCGGCTTGAAGGACTTGCGCCGCTTCTTCGCGACCGTCGCCACCGCCCACCGCGACAACAGCGACAACGGCCGCGTCGCCCCCGCCGAGCCCGACAAACGCTGACCCTCCGCTGGACTGTAGCGGCGGCCGTCGGCGGTCGCAGACCGCCGCTACAGAAGACTTCTGTGGGCTGGAAAGCCCCGCCCACAAGAAGCAAACCAAGCATTCCAAGGATTGGAAAATCTCACGGAAAATTTCCCAAGCCCTGGGAAAAGCTGTACCGGTTTGCACTCCGACGACGGAACTAATGACAAATAACCAAGGGCAACTGACGTCAGCGGCTACTTTTCGTCTTCGTCAACTTCGTTGTGCTTCTCGTCGCATTTGCACCGGGGGTCGGTGCCGATGGGGCCGATGTCATAGGAGGTCTTGAAGGAACGCTCGTCATCTTTCGGGCAGACCAGTTTCTTGCCGGTCTCGGCGAAGAGCTTCTCGGCGTCGGCTTCCGCTATCACCGTGCCCTGCTTCGCGTCGTGGGCCGTGGCCCACTCTTCCTTGATGAGCGCGATCTCTTCGAGGTGTTCCTGGCAGAGATAACGCTGTTCATCGAACGCGGTTGAGACGGATGGGGCCTCGGGATCGAATTCCTCATCCTCGAACGGTTGCAGCGAGACGCCGATCCAGATAAGCAGCCCGATAACGATGGCCAGGAGGAACGCGAAGCAGCCCGCGAGCAGGCAGCCGCAGCCGAGCAGCCAGCCGTGACGGCATGTGCGCGCCGGCTTGAGCGGGTGGCCGCACCCGGGACACACCGGCGCGAGGTCGGAAATCTGTTTGCTACAAACCGGACAGGCGATCAGCGCCATACATGTCTCCCTCTATTTTTTCTTTTTCTCATCACGTTTCTGTTCATGCAGCGCCTGGCACTTGCACCTTGGGTCGGTGCCGATGGGCCCGATTTCGTAGGAGGTCTGCAGGGAATGTTTCGAATCCAGCGGACAGGCCAGCCTCCCGCCGAGTTCAGCCGTGACGGCGGCCAGGTCGGCCGGCGGGATCACGTCGCCGGCTTTGCCGTCGTGAGCGGTGACCCACTCCTCCTTGATGAGCGCGAGCTCGTCGATGTTTTTCCCGCACTGATAAGCGTCCATCGAGAAGGCCCCGCCACCGCCGAGAGCCGACACCAGGCACCGGAAGCCGTAGTAGGCTCCGCCACCAAGGACGCAGAAGACGAGGAGCAAGATACCGACGATCAGCAGCGCGAGATTCCGGCTGCGGCGGGCGGGTAGCGGCGGCGGACAGGCGGTGTTGCTCATCAGGTTTCTTTCACTGGGCGCAGGCATTGAAGGTGCGGTCGCCGGCATCGCCGAGGCCGGGCAAAATATAGCCGTGCTGGTTCAGGCGCCGGTCGAGCGCGACGAGGTGGAGCTGCACGCGCGGGAAAGCTTGCTGCACCCTTTTCACGCCCTCCGGTGCGGCGATCAGCGCGAGCAGCTTGATCCGCTTCACGCCCCAGGTGGACAGCGCCTCCAGCGCGGCCAGCGCCGAGCCGCCGGTCGCGAGCATCGGGTCGAGCACCAGCGCGACATCCACCGGCCGCGCCCGCTTGAACTTCGCGTAATACTCCACCGGTTGCAGCGTCCGTTCGTCGCGGTAGACGCCCAGGTGCCAGACCGCCGCCTGCGGCAGCAGTTCCAGCATCGCATCCACCATGCCCAGCCCGGCGCGCAAAATCGGGACCAAGCCGATGTGTTCGCAGAGCTGCGCGCCCGGCGCGCGCATCAGCGGCGTCGCGACGCGGACCGGCCGCGTCGCGAGGTCGCGCGTCGCCTCGGCGGCCAGCAGCAGCGTCAGGCGGCGGACCAGCCGGCGGAATTCCTCCGGCGTTGTGGCCGTCGCGCGCAGCGCGGCCAGATGGTGCTGCGCGAGCGGGTGCCGGAGCAGATGGAGCTTCGTCATATGCGTCACATAGCGGGGCGTCGCAGCCGTGTCAAGCCGGAGGAAGATTGCACCACAGACGTCACAGCGGACACCCGAGGTTCGCAGAGGGCTTTCCTCTGTGACCTCCTCTGGCCTCCGTGTCCTCTGTGGTGAAATTGCACGGCGTGGAAGGCGGGCTTAGGCAAGGCAGGCGCGGGCGGAGGTCAGCAGCTTGGTCTCGGCGGCGCCGGCGGTGGGCGCGATGAGCGCGGCGCTCAGGCGCTCCGGCCGCAGCACCTCGCCCGCGAGCCGCCGCAGGTCCTCCGCCGTCACACGCTGGACCGCCGCGATGACCTCGTCGGGCTGGATGAACCGGCCGAAGTTCAACAGGTTGTCGGCGGCCCACGCCATCTGCTGCGCGGCGCCTTCGAGGCCGATGCGCAGCTGGCCGGTGACATAGTCCTTGGCGCGCCGCAGTTCGGCCGCGCCGACCGGCTGCCGGCGCAGGCGCGCGATTTCGGCCAGGACCAGGGCGAGGGCGCGCGGAAATTTATCCACGTCCACGCCGGCGGAGATCTCCAGCATGCCGGTGTCGTGGAACAGCTCGATGGACGTGTGGATGGAATAGGCCAGGCCGTGCCGCTCGCGAACGACCTGGAACAGCCGCGAGCTCATGTTCTCGCCGAGCACGGTGGAGAGCAGCTTGAGCGCGTACTTGCGCGGATCGTGCCGCCCGAACAGCCGCAGCCCGAGCGCGAGGTGCGCCTGTTCGATCTCCTTGCCGAGCGCGACCGCGGCGCGCTGCGGCGTGTGCGCGGTGACGGCGCGTGCCGGCGGGCCCTTGCGCGCCCGCAACCCGCCCAGCAAGTGTTGCACGCTGGCGACCAGCGGCGCGTGCGCCACCTGGCCGGCAAACACGACCAGCGTGACCGGGGCCACATAGCGCGCGGCCTTGTAGGCAAAAAAGTCCTCGCGCGTCAGCGCGGCGACCGTCGCCGGCGTGCCGGTCAGCGACCGTCCGAGCGGGTGCTCCGCCCAGAGGATGCCGTTGAGCAGCTCCTGCACATGCTGCTGCGGCTGGTCGCGGTACATCTCGATTTCCTCGATGATCACGCCGCGCTCTTTCTTGATGTCGGCGGGGGCGAAACGCGGGTGCAGGAACATGTCGGCCAGCAGCTCGAGCGCCTCGGCGGCATGCGTCGCCGCGATGTGCGCGTAGTAGCAGGTGGATTCCTCCTGCGTGTAGGCGTTGAGGTAGCCGCCCCGCCCCTCGATCGCCTGCGAGATGGCGCGCGCCGAGCGCGTCGTCGTGCCCTTGAACAGCAGGTGCTCGATGAAATGGCTGACGCCCGACTGCGCCGCGCTCTCGTGCCGGCCGCCGGCGCCGACGAAGATGCCGAGCGCCACGCTCTCCACCGCCGGCATGGCGGCCGTCGCCACGCGCAAACCGTTGTCCAGGCGCGTCGTCTGCAATTCAAGTTTCATGGTGACTTCTCCAGGGAAGATGAGGTGGAGGGAAGCTGGCGGATGGCAAACACGAGGTTTCTCATTTTCCTTCGGCTGACCTACCGCAAATCGTAAATCATAAATCTAAAATCGTAAATTGCTTGGTTCAGCCCCGCGCCGCTTCCAACAGTTCCGGCAGCGTTACGCGGTTCTCGTAGAGCGCCTTGCCGACGATGGCGCCGACCAGGTTCGGGCGGCCGAGCGCGCGCAGCATGCGGACGTCCTCGACGGTGCTGACACCGCCGGAGGCGATCACGTTACAGCTCACCGAGCGGCACAGCTTGTCCATCGCCGCACAGTTCGGCCCCTGCAACATGCCGTCGGTCGCGGTGTCCGTATAGATGATTGTGTGCACGCCGAACGAATCGGCGCGGCGCGCCAGCCCGACAGCGGACAGCTCGGTGGTCTCCGTCCAGCCCTTGACCTGCACGAGGCCGTCGCGCGCGTCGATGCCGAGCACGAGCCGCTCGCCAAAGCACACGCACAGGCGCTCCAGCACCTTCGGTTCCGCCCAGGCCATGGTGCCGACGATCGCGCGGCGCGCGCCATCCGCCAGCACGGCCTCGATGGCCTCCGGCGTGCGCAGCCCGCCGCCGATCTCCACCGGCACGCCGACGGCGGCGATCTGCCGGAGCACTTCGCGGTGCGCGCTCACGCCTTGGAACGCACCGTCGAGATCCACCACATGCAGCCACTCGGCGCCGAGCTTCTTCCAGTGCAGCGCTATGCCGGCGGGATCGTCGGAGTAGACCGTCGCGTCCTCGGCACGGCCCTGGCGCAGCCGCACGCAGCGGCCGCCCTTGAGATCAATGGCCGGGAAAATTGTAAACTCGCTCATGTCAGTATCATCCTCGTTGTCGTCCTGGCTTTCGTCCTCGCGCCACATGCAACCGCGAGGGTTCCAGCCGAGCACCGGTTACGTATTCGCCAGCTCTCCAAAGTTTTTCAGCATCTGCAAGCCCCACTGCTGGCTCTTTTCCGGGTGGAACTGCACGGCCATCAGGTTGCCGCGCCAGACGGCGGCGGTGTAGGTCACGCCCGCGTAGTCCGAAACCCCCGCGGCATCGCGCGCCTCGGTGGCCACGGCGTAGAAGGAGTGCACAAAATAAAAGTAGGTCTGGTCCGGCACGCCCTTGAACAGCGGACAGTCCTGCCGCTGGAACCGCACGCGGTTCCAGCCAATCTGCGGCACCTTGCAGTCGCCCGTCGCGTGGAACTTGCGGACGAAGCCGGGCAGGATGCCCAGCCCCGCGACGCCCGGCGACTCCTCGCTGCCCTCGAACAGCGCCTGCAAGCCCACGCAGATGCCAAGGAAAGGCTTGTCCGCCGCGATCCAGGCGCGCGCAGCCTCGACAAACCCGTGCCCGGCGAGGTGCTCCATGCAGTCGCCGAACGCGCCGACGCCCGGCAGAATGACCGCGCGGCACGCGCCGAGTTCCTCCGGCCGCGTGATGATGCGCGCGTCCAGGTCCAGGAACCGGCACGCGTTCGTCACGCTGCCCAGGTTGCCCATGCCATAATCAACAATGCCAATCATGCTTCAACTCCGCGCGGGAGTATATGCGCCGCAAGCCGTTTTCCAAGCTTTGGAAAAGTTTGGCGCTGTTTTTCCAAGGGCTTCCGAAGCCAGGGTTGCGCAAGCGCTGGTCGGCAACGCAGCAAACCCACCCCGGTCCCGTGGAGGGGATCCCGGAAGAGCGGCGCTCTTTTGATCCCCTCCTTGGAGGGGTACGCGAAGCGCGGGGTGGGTGCTGTGTCCTGAGTAAGACTGTGCGCGGGAACTGATACCGCGACCGGGTCGGGTTCGGGCCATCTTCATGTACCGTGGCCGCGTTCGCGAGAACGCGAACCACCCCTTGAAACTCCATTACTCCCTTACTCCAACACTCCAGCGCTGCATCTCGTCCTTGACTCTGCGCGGCGCGGCGCGACAATGCGTGCGCGACTTTCCAGGATGTGAGCAACGCATGAAATATTTGCTGTTTTTGTGCAGCGGCAACTACTATCGCAGCCGGTTTGCCGAGGCGGTGTTCAACCACGCGGCCGCCCAGCACGGCCTGCCGTGGCGCGCGTTCTCGCGCGGGCTGGCGATCTGGATGGTGGAGGGCGACCTTTCGCCGTGGACGGAAGAGGCGCTACGGCAGCGCGGCATCGACCGCGCCCTGACCGGGGCGACGCGCGTCGCGCTGTCCGAACCCGACCTGCAGCGCGCCGCCAAAATCATCGCCGTGAAGGAAGCCGAGCATCGGCCCATGCTGCGCGACCAATTCCCGGACTGGGAACAGCGGGTGGACTACTGGACGATTGACGATCTCGACTGCGCCACACCGGAGGATGCGCTGCCGGTCTTGGAGCAGCACGTCCGCGCGCTCGCCGACGCGCTCGCCTTGGCGCACCACCAGACCTGACCCTCTGCGGACATTCTCCTTGACTCTCCGTTGTACCACGAGAGAATGCGGATGTGATTTTTTCAGGCCAAAGTGAATACGTAGCGCGCCGGGCCGTTCCCTATGGCGGTTGGTTCCCGTCAGCCGGCTGCACGCTGAGCTGTTCCAAATAGGCAGGACAAGATGAACTGGGAACACATCAAAACATCCATCAAGGAGCATGTCTGGGGACCGGTCGGTTCAGCCGTCTTCCACGTGTTGCTCATCGTCGTGCTCGTCAAGTTTGCGACACAGGGCGGCGACGTGCAGATGGTGACGCAGCAGGAGGTCATGCTCGACACCACCGATGCCAAGCAGCCGCCCCAAGATGAAAAACGGGTGGAAGACCAGCTCAAGCCGCCCGATCAACAGCAGGATTTGAACACGCTGCCGACCGACGTGCCGACCATCGGCTCCGATGACACCATGGCGGGCGAAGCGGTGGCAGGCAACGACCGCGGTCCGGCCGACCTCGGGTTCGGCGGCCGGGAAGGCAGCACGGCGTTCGGCCTCAACATGGCCAGCACCATCAAGAGCCCCTTGATCCTCAAAGGCATTGCCAAGGGCTATGGCGGCCGCTTTGGTACGGGTGGCAAGGGCAAAGGCGGCCGCCCGCCGGCGGGCGTGGACGACGCCATCGTGCGCGCGCTCCGCTGGCTCAAGGCCCATCAACGCGGCGACGGCGGCTGGGGGTATGGCAGCAAACCCGAGGGTACGGGCGGGAATAATGACATCGCGGTCTCCGGTTTGGCGCTGCTTTGCTTCCTGGGCTACGGCAAGACCACCTCGGATGGCGAGTTCGGTCCCACCGTCGAAAAAGCCATCAACTTTCTCAAGACCAAACAGAATGCCGAGGGCTATTTCTGTCCCGTCAAGGCCGAGAATGCGTTTCAGCAATATCCCTACATCCACAGCATGGCCACCTATGCGCTCAGCGAGGCCTACGGCATGACGCGCATCCCCGATCTGCAGCCCGTGATGGACAAGGCCGTGCAGATCATTGTCGCCGGCCAGCAGAAGGAGTCCGGTGGCTGGGACTATCAGTATGCCAAGGGGGCGCGGCGCGATACGTCCCTCGGCGCGTGGCAGGTGCAGGCGCTCAAGGCCGCGCTCATCGCCGGTTGCACTGCGCCGGGCCTCAAGGAGTCCTTGGACAACTCCGTCCGGGATTTCAAGAAGATGCTGGACCCCAAGACGGGGCACTTCGGCTATGAAAAGCCCGGTGACCGCGGCAATCAATTCCTGGGCATGACCGCCGCCTCGGTGCTGTGCCTGCAGTTCGTGGGCCACGGCAAGGACGCGGAAACCATGACGGGCCTGCGGGCGCTGAAGGACGCCAAGGTGGCGTGGGAAAACGGCGGCGGCGAAATGTTCCCGCTCTACGCCGTCTATTACATCACCCAATGCCGCTTCCAGGAGAGCGCGCAATCTTTCGACGCCTGGAAGAACAAGTTTGTGCCCGTCTACTTGAAGGCGCAAGACCCGGACGGCCACTGGCCCGCGATGGGCGGCGGCCAGAGCTGGGGCGATGAAAGCAAACTCGGCCCCGTCTATACCACCACGTTCGCTTGCCTGACCTTGGAGACCTTTGTCCGCTTTCTGCCCACCTACCAGCACGTGGAAGGCACCACCGCACCGGCCACCTCCCCCGACGACGTGATCGTGAAGGTGCTGTAAGTAGCTTTGCCCATCCCCCCCCTGTCCTTGGAACCCGCAAACGCCGGGGTGTTCCAAACCTTGGAAAAACCGAACGGGCAATTTCCAAGCCTTGGACCATTACGTCGGGATCGGCGATTCCGGCAACAAGCCATGCAAGGTTGACTGCTGTAGCCGGGGTCGGCGACCCCGGCGGCCTGGGCTTTTGGCTTGTTCGCGGCCGGGTTGCGTCCGTAGAATCACCGTCCAACACCGGAAGGTCGCCATGAAGAAGATGCTCATAATCGCGCCCATGCTCGCCAGTGTCGCCGCCATGCATCTCTGCGCCGCCGAGGTGCCGGAGAATCTCGTGGCCGAGGGGATTCCGGCGCACACGCCGGAGCTGCGGGCCGATGTGGGGCGCTATCTGGAATTCCGTTCGGCGGCGTTCAACTCGTGGCATCCGCAGCGGCGGGAACTGCTCATCAGCACGCGCTTTGCCGACGCCCCTCAGTTGCACCTCGTCAAATTTCCCGGCGGCGCGCGCAAGCAGCTTACCTTCTTTCCGGAGCCGGTCGCCGGCGGCAGCTTCCAGCCACGCGAGGGCCGGTGCATCGTTTTCGCGCAGGACAAGGGCGGCAGCGAGTTCTATCAACTCTATCGCTTCGATCCCGACACCGCGCGCGCGACGCTCCTGACCGACGGCAAGTCGCGCAACGGCGGCGGACATTGGTCGCGTGACGGCCAGTGGCTCGCCTATACCTCGACGCGACGCAACGGCAAGGACACCGACCTCTACCTCGTCAATCCGGCCGACCCGCAGAGCGACCGCCTGCTCGCGCAGGTCAACGGCGGCGGCTGGGGCGTGGCCGACTGGTCGCCCGACGGCGCGACGCTGCTGGTGCTGGAGGAGCTTTCGATCAACGAAAGCTACCTGCATCTCGTGGACGCGAAAACCGGCGCGCTGCAGCCGCTGACGCCGCGCGGCGGCGAAAAGGTGGCCTATGGCGAGGCCCAGTTTGCGGCCGATGGCCGGTCGGTGTTCGTCACCAGCGACCGGGGTGCGGAATTCCAACGGCTCGCGCGCATCGACCTGGCGACCGGCCAGGAAACGACGGTGACGGAAAACATCCCGTGGGACATCGAGGGCTTCGACCTTGCCCATGACGGCAAAACGCTCGCGTTCGTCGCCAACGAGGCTGGCGTGAGCAAGCTGCACCTGCTGGATCCGCGCACCGGACAAGAGCGCGCCGCCCCCACCCTGCCGCTCGGCGTCATCGGCGGGCTGAAGTTCCACGAGAACGGGCGCGACCTCGCGTTCACCCTGAGCAGCGCCCGCTCGCCGAGCGATGTGTTCTCACTCGACGTCGAGAGCGGCCGCGTCGAGCGATGGACCGAGAGCGAGTCCGGCGGCTTGAACACCACGACCTTCGCCGAGCCGGAGTTGGTGAAGCTGAAAAGCTTTGACGGCCTGGGCATCTCCGCCTTTGTCTACCGACCCGATGCGGCGCGTTTCCCCGGCCCGCGCCCGGCGCTGGTGATCATCCACGGCGGGCCGGAGTCGCAGTCGCGCCCGCAGTTCCTCGCCCGCAGCAACTATCTGCTCAACGAACTCGGCATCGCGCTCGTCGTGCCGAACGTCCGCGGCAGCGCGGGCTACGGCAAGACGTTCCTCACCCTCGACAACGGTTTCAAGCGCGAGGATTCGGTCAAGGATATCGGCGCGGTGCTCGACTGGATGGGCCGCGACAGCCGGCTCGATGCCGGGCGCGTCGGCGTCTACGGCGGCAGCTACGGCGGCTACATGAGCCTCGCCTGCATGGAGCACTTCGCCGACCGGCTGCGCTGCGGCGTGGACGTGGTGGGCATCTCCAGCTTTGTCACGTTCCTGAAAAATACACAGGACTACCGCCGCGACCTGCGCCGCGTCGAATATGGCGACGAGCGCGAGCCCGCGATGCTCGCGTTCCAGGAAAAGATCGCCCCCCTGAACAACGTGCAGCGCATCACCAAGCCGCTCTTCGTCATCCAGGGCCAGAACGACCCGCGCGTGCCGGTGACGGAGGCCGAGCAGATGGTCAAGGCGATCCGCGACCGCGGCGGCGTGGTCTGGTACCTGATGGCCAAGGACGAAGGCCACGGCTTCGCCAAGAAAAAGAACGCCGACTTCCAGTTCCTCAGCATGATCCTCTTCCTGCGGGAGCATCTGGTTAAATAGACAGTGGTCAGTGGTGGGTGTAGGGGCGCAGACTTGCT
>CAIWHP010000069.1 GCA_903912445.1 uncultured Lentisphaerota bacterium | reverse complement strand
GCCTTTTCGACGCAGATCAGGCGGTCGGCCTGCTCCACCTGGTCCAGGTTGACCCGCGCCATGCAGAACGGGTAACGGCGCACATAGGCCGGCACGTAGATGTTCTTGTCCCATGCCCCATCCGTGAGGAACAGGTTTTCGCCGTCGGCGATGCCCAGCACCGCCACGGGGGCGAAACTCTTGCCTTCATCCCCGCTGGTGAATACCAGGGGATAGTCGCGGCAGGCGACGGAAAATTCCGTATAGCTGATCGGGATGGCATTGAGCTTCTCGCAGAACTCCGGCACCGTGCCCGGCTCGGGCAGCGTTACCTTGTTGTTCTTGTACAGCGGAACGATTTCCTTGTAGCCAAACGGCGGATTGATCTGCATGCAGGCTCCGAGACTGGGTTAATTGAACAAGGGAGAAAAAATAACGGACAAACAAAGAGGCATCATATCCCCGCTCCGGCGCCCGCAGCAACACGGGCACGTTGTCGCGGCTGCGGAATAGGGCTAAAATCCGCACCTTGGTGATGGGGTGGTAGCTCAGCTGGGAGAGCGCCGCGTTCGCAATGCGGAGGTCGGGAGTTCGATCCTCCTCCACTCCACCAGTACTGACGCGGCTCTTGAGGGTTCATACACTCAAGGGCCGTTTTGTTTTGAGGACACGATAAGGGTCTAGCCATCGTAGCCTGCGGCAGTGGTTTTGCGCTTAACCAATCATTTTCTTGAGGAAGAATCCGCCATGAGCAAGACTGCCGGGGCAGAAGCCCCCGTCGATACCCTGTATTCCCGCGCCGCCACCGAATTCGAGCAATGGGAGGTGGTCAAGGACATCGTCGATGAGTGCATGGCGCTGATGCTCAATTACCGGCAGTCTGGGCACCCCGGCGGATCCTTCTCCAAGGCACACACTTTCCTCGCGACGCTGCTCTCCGGCGCGATGCGCTTCGATCTGTTGCGGCCCTGGCTCACCTATGCGGACCGCTTCGTGCTCTCGGCCGGGCATACGGTGCCGCTCTTGTACGGCAGCTTGGCGGTACTCAACGAGATCGCCCGGATCCGCGCTGCGGCGGGCGAGGCGCGTTTTGTGTTTCCCGATGGCGGACGCTGGGCGCTGACCCACGAGGATCTGGTCGGCCTGCGCCATCGCGGCGGCCTGCCCGGGCACGCCGAAATGGCCGGCAAGACCTTGTTCCTGAAATCCAACAGCGGACCTTCCGGCCACGGCATGCCGCCGGCCGCGGGCGAAGCGCTCGCGCTCAAGCTCGCCGGCGCATCCGAGGTCAAGGTGTTTGCGATCGAGGGCGAAGGCGGGCTCACCCCCGGCGCATCGCACGAAACGAAGAATTCCGCCTGGGGCCTGGGTCTGTCGAACCTCATCTTCCTCGTCGACTGGAACGACTTCGGCATCGACGACAACACCATCTCCTCGGTCGTGCACGGCAAGCCGGCGGACTGGTTCGAGCCCTACGGCTGGCGCGTGCTGGGCACAGAACAGGGCTCGGACTGGGCCGAGGTGACGCGTGCGGTGCTGGAGGGTGCACGCGGCGAGAATCCGGGCAAAGTCCCGACCATGGTTTGGGCCAAGACGCGCAAGGGTCGAGGCTACGACAAGTACGACAACAAGTCGCACGGCACGCCCTGGCCGCTCAACGCGCCCGAATTCTGGGCTGGGCGCAAGCGCTTCATGCAGAAGTATGGTGTGGAGTATCAGGGCGT
>CAIWHP010000068.1 GCA_903912445.1 uncultured Lentisphaerota bacterium | reverse complement strand
GCTTGATCACCCACCTGAAGTACATAAAAGAGGCCGCTATGTATGATTGTGGTAATCACACTTCGATAGCAACAGTCGAGCAGTTCAAGCAGGCGTTGCTTGCGGTTCGCAATAGGCATGGCATCACCCCGAAGAATCTAGCGATGCTTCGGGCGCATTGCCTTGCCCCCGCCCATAGCCGCCTACCCGCTGCGACGTGTTCATTCTCGCCGTGACCTAAGTCCGGTGGGCTGCTAGGAATAGATCGCCAACACGGCAGCCGAGGCAATGTTTCCGAACAGAAGGGTGACGTATGGCCAATCCGCTCTATGAAGAAGATCTTGCCCTGTTGAAGCCGGACTTCAGCTTGAGTAAACTGTTAAGTCCGCAGACGACATTCATTGTCGTTGGTACAACTCTGTTGGCCGAGCTGTTTGACCGGAGCTTTGCCGAGAGATTACAGGACGAGGTCAATCGGCGGAACGGATTCGACGTCCGCAAGAGGGCCTTCATTCTGGTTGACCGGATTTGGATGGAAGAGGCCTGGTTGCATGAATATGGCTGCATTGCCGTCGGCGGTCCGATGAGCAACCAATATACTCGCTGGCTGATGAAGAATGTTGATCCGGCAGCCAAAGAATCCCTTTGGCCTTTCTCTCCAGGGCTAAACGGGTTTGTGCTCTGTCAAAAACCGCCCATCGCGGTCCTCTGGGGTCAGGGCGTGGAGGAAACCCGGGACGCTGTCGAACGTTTCATTAGCATGCCGGAAGGCATGATCCGTTTTCTTGATCAACTATGATGGCGGCGCGGCTAGCCGCGGAACCTCGCACGGCCCAGGTCGGGAGGCCCTCCGTTGGCGCCACCGCGTTGAGGTGAAGTTCCAAGTGGACGGAGATTACCGATATCGCGGCTACCCCGTCTGCATGGCCGGCGAGCGCGCCTGTCCGCCCGAGGATTGCGGTGGGCCACATGGCTATCAGGATTTGCTGGGCGTGCTGAAGAACCGGATGCACTTGGAGCATAAGCGGTTGCTGGAATGGGTGGGCGGCAAGTGGGATGCCGAGGCCATCGACTTGAACACCATCAACCGCAGCCTGAAGAGGCTGGGCCCAGGAAACGCGGGTGATACCTGCTCACGGTGACCTAGTGTGAGGGTGGGGCGCGGGCTAATTTGCACTGACGCCATTTGTCGTACCCCCAGTGCGATGATGGCTGGCATGGATCAAGTTCAGACAGTGGGTACGCCGCGCCATCTCGGGGCGGAAAATTCGAATGTGATACACCGAGCTTCTGCCTTCACGGGGGCGCGGCCGGCGACTACACTGCGTTTAGGAGTTCACTATGAATACGGTATGCCTGCTGGACTATGCCTTGGTTGCTCAGGCGAAAGGGCACGAGCTGACCCTGCTGATCAAGCTGCGTGCCCCCAAGGTAGACCAGCAGAAGCGCAAGCCGCTGAATCTGGGATTGGTCATTGATCGCAGCGGGTCGATGGCTGGCGAGAAGCTGCACCAGACGAAGGAGTCGGTGAAGATCATCATCCAGCGGCTCACCTCAGCCGACATGCTGTCGGTGGTGTTGTTCGAGAGCGGGGTGCAAACCCTGATCGAGCCGGGACCGGTCGGGGCCAAGGCGGCACTGATCAGCCAGGTTGAGCGCGTGAAGACCGGCGGGAATACCAACTTGAGCGGCGGGTGGTTGAAGGGGCTGGAACACGTGGCGGGGAAGGCCAGCCAGGAGTACGTGAACCGGCTGCTGCTCTTGACCGACGGCTTGGCCAACGAGGGGATTTGTGAGCCAGAGAAGCTGGCCGCCATCGGGGAGAGCGCCAAGCGCCAGCACGGTATCACGACTACGACCCTGGGCTTTGGGGAGGGATTCAACGAGGACTTGCTGACGGGCATCGCCCGCCACGCCGGGGGCAATTTCTACCACATTGAAACGGCGGACGCCGCGCCTGAGGTATTCAAGGAGGAGCTGGGCGACCTGCTCAGCCTGGTGGCGCAGAACATCGAGGTGACGGTGAAGCTGGCCGGCCCCGTCAAGTTCATGGCGCAGTGGACTGATTTCCCAGCGGTCGTGTCCGGCAATACCGTGACGTTCAACTTGGGCGACGCCTATTCCGAGGAGGAGAAAGCAGTGCTGTTGGGGCTCTATGTGCCGGGGTTGAACGATCTGGGGTCCGTCACGGTGGCGGATGTGGAGGTGCGCTTTGCAGAGATTGGAGAGAAGCAGGTGACGACCCGGTGTGTAAAGCAGGAGGTTCGGGCGGATATCTGCTCTGCGCAGGATGCCGCAGGCGCTAATCCGCAGCTGGAGGTGTTGCAACAGCTCGGGCTGCAGCTATCCGCTAGGGCGCGCAAGGAAGCCATCCAGCAGGCCGACGCGGGTGACTTTGATAAGGCCAAGGCCACGCTGCAGGATGCCCAGAAGAAGATCGGGAGCTTGCCGGTTGCTCAAGACCCAGCTCTGCAGGCGGAAGTACGGGAGTTGGGCGAGCGATCGGAGCAGCTGACCGAGAACCAGTACGGAAAGACCCGCAAGCGGATGCGCAGCGAGGAATGGAACCTTTC
>CAIWHP010000067.1 GCA_903912445.1 uncultured Lentisphaerota bacterium | reverse complement strand
GGGCAGGCTGGTGCCCCATTCGGCGCGGAGGGCGCCCCCCATGACATAGGCGTTACCGGTGAAGCTGCTGACGCCGGACAGCTCCAAGGTGTTGTCGCCCATTTTGTAGAAGTGCGTGACGCCGACGATGTTGCTGGACCAAGTGTAGTTCCCGGCCGACGTGTCGAGACCAAACGAGTTGCCGGAGTTGAACGCGGTCGCCAACAGGCCGTTGATGGTGGGCTCCGACAACTGGTTGGCGCTGCCGACACCGAAGACCATGGCCGCACCGGCGCCGAGCGTGATGTTCGTGGCCCCGGGCGCGGCGTAGACGAGATCGAGCAGACCCTCGTTGACGTTGATGGCGCCGGTGAACGTGTTCGTCCCCGCGAGGATGAGCAGGCCCGAGCCGTTCTTGGTGAGGCCGCCGCTGGTGTTGGTCGCCAGGCTGCCGCCGGAAACCGTGAACAGGGACGACGCCGCCAACGGGCCGCCGCCCAGCAACGTAACGGTCAGCACGTCGCCGGACTGATAGCCCACGCCGGGATTGACGACGCGGAAGTTGGTGATCGAGCCGCTGGAGAAATCCAGCTCCGCGATCGCCAGGGCGCCGGTGCCATTGCCGCCGGTGATCTGCACAATCGGCGGCGAGAGGTATTGGCCGCCGATGGGATTGTTGGTGGAGAGACTGGCCAGGCCGTAGCCCTCCGCCCCCAGCATGCCGGTGGCATTGGTGACGCTGAAACCACCGTCATCGATGTTGGCGCCGCCGGCATAAACATAGGACGCGGTCAGCCCGCTGATGAGGTTGGTGCTGGCCGCCGCCACCAGGTTGCCGCCGTTAAAGTTGAGCACAGAGAGCCCGGCGCTGAAGGAGGCCTTGATCACGCTGGCGGTGAGCACGCCCGCATCCAAGTTGAGGTAGCTGGTATTGCCGGCCGCCAGCATCAAATCCACCGCTTTGCCCGTGCCGCCGAAGGCGGCGTTGACCGTGCCACCCAACAGGTTCAGCACCGAGGTGCCGCCATAATACGTGGTGCCATTCATCCCGATGCCGCCGCTGCTGGTACCGGGCGCATTCAGGAGGCCATCGTCATACACGTTCACCAAACCGTAGCCCGATTCCTGGGCCAGCCGGAATTGAGCGGTCGGGGCCACCGTACCGCCCCGGAGATCGATCACACCGTTGCCACGATAGGCCACGATGACGTCGCTCGTCATCGTACCGCCCAACAAAGCGTAATAGCCGGACACGGAAATTTGTTCCGCGATGTCCAAGCCGCTGCCGTTATACGACAGCCGCACCGTGCCATTGCTCTGGAAGGTGGCCCCGGCGCCGTACGAGTTTTCGCCCAGACCTTGCAGGCGGTAGCCCGTCACATCACTGTTGATGAACAGCTGCGCACGTCCGCCTGGAATGTTAGGCATTTGAATAGTCGAAGTGCCGCTGACGCTCACCGGCCCCTGGATGGTCACCGTGCCGCCGTTGATCGAGAAGGTTCCATTCAACGCGTTGCTGCTGCCAGCGCCGAAAACCAGGTCGCCGCCCATCACATTAATAGCGGCAAAGGTGTTCGTACCGAGGAAATTGGCCGTGCCGCCCGACAGGTAGGTGGCGCCGTTCACGATGGCGTTCCCCGCAAAATTCACCGAGCCGCTGCCGGCCTTGGTCAGCGTGGTGATGGCCGTGCCGTTGTTCGAAATGCTCGCATTGACGGTGATGGGGTTGACAGAAGAGTTGTTGATGAAGACCAGTTCGCCTGCCGTATTGAGGGCGCCGCCGGCCGTCAGGAAGCCATCGTTCACGGTGCTGCCAATCGTTAGCGCACCGGCGCCGGGCTGCACCAGGATGCCGCCGACCGCGCCCAGGCGCAGCGTCTGGCCGCCGAGGGTGATGGTAACGTTACCGGCGGCGTTCGTCAGCGCCAGCGTGTTGAGCGTGGTCGTCGCCGCCGCCAGGCCCACGTCGCCCTTCAGCTGGGCGTTCTGGGTGCCATCGTCCGCGAGGTTCCCGCCGGTATAAACCGTATAGCCGGTGTAGTTGCTGATCACCGCATGCCCACCGGAGACCGAGTTGCTGGTCGCCCAGTCCAAGCCGCCGACCGTCAGCGCGCCGTAGAGGATACCGTTCGCATTGGCTCTCGTCGCCAGGATCTGGCCCGCCGCCGGTAGCGTGAAGTCCAGCACGCCGCCCGCGTTGCGCGTGATGTTGCTCAGCAGCAGCGTCATCGTCCCGCCGGCGCCGCTCTGCACCGCGATAGACGAAGCGCCCTGGTTCACCGTCAGGCTCTTGAAGACCTGATAGTTGTCCGCCCCCGCGGCCCCCTGCACGTTCAAAACGCCACCGTCAAAGCCCGTGTTGCCCAAGATCAAGGCTGACATCGCGCCCGTGCCGATGATGTTGGTGGCGGGCGCGCCGCCCGCTGCAAAATCCAAGGTAAGCGTGCCGCGGTTGATCGTCGTGTTACCGGTATAGGCGTTGGTGCCGGTCAGCGTCAGCGTGCCGCGGCTGCTCTTATACAGCTGACCGCTGCCGACGATATTGCCGCTCCACGTCATATCGCCCGTGTTGGCGAGGGTGAGCGTGCTGTTGTTCGTCAGATTGCCGGCATTGCCGTTGATGCCCGGCAGGGGGGTGGCCGCGCCCCAGAAGTTGCCCAGTTGTACCGTGCCGGCGGCGATGGTCATGGCGCCATCGTGCCGGTAGTTATCGCCGAACACGAGCAACGTGCCGCTGCCGTTCTTGACCAGCCCGGCGGACGTACCCGCGGTGTTCGTCACCAGGCCGTCGAGCACGGCATAGGCCGACCCCACCGTGACGGTGCGCGTTTGTCCGTTCAGGTCCAGACCGTTGCCCAGCGTGATGGCGCCTTGGGCGCTGAGACCGTTCAACAGCAAAGCGCCCAGATATTCCAAGGGATCGCCGCTCCCGCCCCACGTCAACAGGTTGGTGTTCCCGTTGATGTTGACGGTGCGATTCTTGTTGTAGGTGCCGAACCCGGCGTCATTGGTCAAGGTGACCTTGCCCGCGCCCGTGCCGATGACCGGGTTGAGGTAGGTATGATCCATGGCGAATTCCAGCAGGCCGCCGTCGAGCAGCAGCGTATTGTTGGTCGGCAGGGCCGCCGGAGTGTTGCCGATGCGCAGCGCGCCACCGTTGACCGTCGTGAGGCCATCCCAGGCGTTGGAGCCACCCAGGATGAGCGTGCCGGAACCGGTCTTCCGCAACCCGGCGCTGCCCGTGCTGTTCGTGATGGGCCGGTTGATGGTCGCCGCGCCGGCATCCGTCTCGATCGTGCGGACCGCGCCATGGAGGTCGATGGCATTATCCAGGGTGAGGGTATTCGCGGCATTCGAATACTGCAGGACGAAGGCGCCCGGATTGAAATAGGTGCTGCCCCACTGCAGGCTGGAGCCGCCTGAGCCGATCGTCACCGTGCGGTTATCTCTACCATTGACATTGGCAATGCTGAAGCCGGAGGCGCCGCCGAGGAGCTGGACCTGGTTGCTGCCCGCGCCCAGGCCGGCGCCGCGCGCAAAATTGTTGCTGACGATTTCCACCACGCCGCTGTTGAGCAGCAGGTTGCGCGAGGCATCGATGAACCGGGAATCCGTCAGGCGCAGCACGCCGCCATTGACCACCGTCGGCCCCACGTAGGTGTTCGTCGCATTGAAAATGAGCGTACCCGAGCCCAGCTTGGTCAGACCGCCGCTGGTGTTGGCCGCGAGCGTGGCGTTGCCGAGCGCGATATTGGTGCTCCCGCCGCCGGTCAGGGTGACCGCGACGGTGTCGCCCGGCAGATAGCCGACGCCGGCGCTGGTGAGGACGAGGCCCGTCACGGTGCCGCTGCTGAAATCGAACAGGGCCACCGCCGTCGCCCCGGTGCCGCTGCCGCCGCTGAGCAGCACGTACGGTGCGCCGCTGTAGCCGCCGAGCGCGCCGCTCCACGGGATGCTCGCCACGCCGCTGCCGGTCGGGGCGAGCAGGCTCTGGGCGATGGTAATGTTGAAGTTGGAGGAATCGATGATGGCGCCACCATCCCACACATAGGCGGCGTCCACCGCGCCGACGCCACCTGCGCCGGTGCCCAGCACCGTGCCGGCGGCGCCCAGGCGCCACGTGCCGCCATCGAAATTCACGATGCTCAAGCCGCCGGCCACGTTCTTGTACATCTTCGTAGATTGCAGGACGCCGCCGTTGAGGTTCAGGAAGTTGGTCGTGGTGCCGCCCCGGTTAAACGCGACCGCATTGCCGATGATGACGTTGGCATCTTCGCCGACGGTGATTTCGCTACGGCCGGTGGTGTTCCAACCGGCCGTCAACTCGGCCGTGGGACTTCTGACGGTCCCGCCCGCGATGTAGACGACACCGGTGCCCGTGCCGTTGCCCGTCAGGAGGCCTTGGCTCGAGGTGAGCGTGTTGGTGCCGCCCAGGAGATAGAAGAGGCCGTTGCCGCTGTTGCCGATCTGCTGGTAGGTCGAGTTCGACATGGTGCCGCCGGTCAACTGGTAGAACCCATGGCCGCCGGCGCCGGAGGAGACGTTCAAACCGCCACCGCCATAGGCGCCACCCGTCTGGAACATCACGCCGGTGGCACCAATGCCCAGGCCGATCGTCGTGGTCCCAACGACGGTCAGCAGCCCGTCGTTCAGCTTGAAGGAACCCATCGAGCCGACGCCACTGGCGACCGTGGTGGCGCCCACGACCCTCACGGTCCCGCCGCTCATCGCGAAGGTGGCGAGGGAGCCGACGCCATAGCCGATGGTGGTATTGCCCACTATGTTCAAACTCCCACTGGTCAGCTGGTAGGTGCCCATCGCAGCTATGTTAGCGCCGATCCGGACTTCGCCCAAAACGCCCACGGCCCCGCCGGTCTGAAACACCTCGCCGGTGGCACCGGCACCGCTACCGATGTACATCGCTCCGGTATTCGTCCACAGCCCATCGCTCAGCGACAAGGTGCCCCTCGCACCGACGCCGCCGGCGACCGTGGTGGCGCTCACGACACTCACCGTCCCGCCGCTCATCGTGAAGGCGCCGCGGGAGCCGATGCCATAGCCGATGCCGGCGTTGTTCGAGATGACCACGGAGCCGCCGGTCAGCTGGTAGGTGCCCACCGAGGCGGAGCCAGCGCCGATCCGGAGCTCGCCCGCAACGCCCACGGTCCCGCCGCTTTGCTGGAACTCCCCGACGCCACTGTTGCCGAGGTAAAGGATGCCACCATTGGTGAAAACGCCAGCGCTCAAGGAATACTGGCCGACGCCACCGGCGCCGAAGCCGTTGACCCCGGCGCCGTTGTAGCCGAGGTATGTGTTGTCCTTGTTGTAGTAGGTGCCGCCCGTCTGGTTCACGACGCCGGAGCCGCTGTTGCCGATGAGCGTCCGGTAGGTGTTGCTGTACACGGCGCTGTCCTGAATGTTCAGGACGCCGAGGCTGCTGAATTGATTGCCCAGATAGACCTGGGTGTTCCCGTTGGTGCGGAGGTACTGCCCTGTCCCCGCCAAGGTCAGCGTGCCGCTGTCGCCGTAGTTTTGCCCGCCAATATGGTCGTTTCCGGTGCCTGCGCCGGAGAGCACGCCAGACACCACGAGGCTGCCCCGGTCGAGCAAAAGCTGGCCGGCGGCGAGCAGGTTGGTGCTGCCCTCGGCCATCGTCACGGCGCCGCCGCCCACGATGTAGAGGTTGCCGTTATAGCGGTTGTTGCCGTTGAACGTCACCGCACCCGTGCCACCGATGGTGACGGTCAGGGCGCCCGAGCCGTTGTTGGTCAGGCCGGCATTGATGGTGAGCGGGCTGGCCGAGTTGTTCAGCAGGATCAGCTCGCCCGCGGCGTTGTTCCCGAGGCCGGCCGTGAGGCGCCCGTCGTTGGCGCTGGCGCCGATGGTGAGGGCGCCCGCGCCGCTGGGCAGCAGGACGCCACCCATGGTGCCGAGGCGGAGCAGCTGCCCGCTGGTGGCGATGGTGTGCGCCTGGCCGTCGCTGGCGAGCAGCAAGGTGTTGATGGAGTTCGACGGGGCCGCCAACGTCACATCGCCCGCGCCGGAGAGCCTGATGTTCTGGTTCGAGCTGTCGACGATGGTGCCGCCGCCGGAGACATCGGTGTAGGCCGTGTAGGCGACCACATTGCTGGAGGCATCGACCGTGGCCCAGTCCGCGCGCCCCACCGTGGCGTAGCCGCCCAGGATGCCGAAGGAGGCGGCGATGATCTTGTTGGTGGTCAGGATGTTGCCGCCGGCGTACACGTTGAAGTCCAACACGCCGCCGCTGTTGGCGGCACGGGTGATATTCGACAGCACCAGGGTCGTCGCCGCCCCGAGGTTGGTCACGACGATCGAGGACGAGCCGGCGGTGATGGTCGCCGCCCTGAAGATCTGCGAATTGACGCCATCGGCGCCGCCGAGGACGGTCAGCGTGCCGCCCTGCAGCCCGAGGGCCGAGCCCGCCCCGCCGATGCCATTGGACGGCGCGTTGGCGGCCGAGTAGTCCAAGATCAACTCGCCGGCCCAGGCGTTGAGGGTGCCGGTGAACAGGCTGTTGGAACCGGTCAACGTCAACGGGGCCGAGCTGTACTTGGCGAAGGTGCCCGCGCCGCTGAGGGCATTGCCGATGGTTTGGGCTGTGGCATTGGCAAAGATCACGGTGCCAGCGGTGTTGCTGATCGCGCCCGGCAGCGTGCCGTTGCTCGTCCGGTAATTGCCCAACTGCAGGTTGCCGGCCCTGACGATCGTCGGCCCGTCGTAGACGTAGTTCGCGTCCTCGATCAGCAGGGTGCCGGCGCCGGCCTTGATCAGCCCGGCCGCGGTCCCTCCGGTGTTGGTGACGAGGCCGGCCAACACCGCGGAAATGGCATTGACGTTGAGCAGGCGGTTGGCGCCGTTGAGATCGAGACCGTTCGCGAAGGTCAGCGTGGCGCCGGCCGTGGTTTCATTCAACACGAGGGCGTCGGGATTCATATCGACGCCCCATTGGATCAGGTGGCCATCGCCACCCAGATTGAACGTGCGCGGCGCGTTGGCCACGCTGAAGCCGCTGGTCGAGCCGGGGGCGAGGTATACCTGCCCCGGCCCGGTGCCCAGGTCGCGCGTGAAGACGCTCCCGGCGCTGCCGTAGTTGAATTCCAGCACGCCATTGCTCAGCACCAGATTGCTGCCGGGCAATGCGGTGGAGGTGAGCGTGGCGTTGCCGACGCGCAGAATGCCGCCGTTGACCGTCGTGGGGCCATCCCAGCTGTTCGCGTCGTTCTCCAGGCGGAGCGTGCCGGCCCCGGTCTTCGTCAGCCCGGCGCTGCCCGTGCTGTTCGTCACGGCCCGGTTCAGGACCGCCACATTGGCATTCACCTCGATCGTGCGGACCATGCCATTGAGGTCGAGGGTATTATCCAGCGTCAGATTGCGGTTGGCCGTGGCCGACTGGAGGATCAACGTGTCGGGGTTGAAATAGGTGCTGCCCCACTTCAAGGACGAACCCGCCGTGCCGATGACCACCGAGCGGCCATTGTCTTGCGGGCTGTATACACTGAAACCCGAGGCGCCGCCGAGAATTTGCATCTGGTTGCTGCCCGTGCCCAAGCTCGTCCGGGTGTAGTTGTTGCTGCCGAATTCCAGCACGCCGCCATTGAGCAGCAAATTGCTGGAAGCGTTGATCCAGTTGCCATGCATAATCCGCAGCACGCCGCCGTTGATCACCGTCTGCCCGCCGTAGGTGTTGGTGGAGCCGAGGACCACCGTGCCGACCCCTTCCTTGGTCAGCGACTTGTAGACGCCGGGGGTCGCATCGGAGATCGTCCCGTTCAGCGTCAGGATGCCGGCGGAGCCCACCGTGTTCGAGAGGATCAGGCTGCTCTTCAGGGCCATGTTCCCATAGATCACATCCAAGCCACCGCTGAATTTATTGATCACCGCCGGGCCGGCCCCGTTGTCGAACACAAAACTGCCGCCGGGCTTGTTGGTGATGGTGAAGGTGCTCGCAGCGCTGGCGTCGCCGATCCACAACTGTCCCAGCGTGATCAGCACGTCGTTGGTGACAAGCCGGTTGGCCGTAATGTTGTTGGTGAAATAGGCGATCGCCGTCGCGCCGGTGGCAAAGTTCGCCGGGTTCCAGTTGGCGTTGTTGGTCCACGAGCCGTTGGCATCCACCGTCCAGGCGCTGGTCTGCTGCGCCTGGGCCGGCCCCGCCCACAGCGCCGCGGCCACGCACGCGCCCGCCACAAAATTTCGCCCACATTTCGTCCCTGGATTCATGGTAACTCTCCGTTGCTCACGTGATACCCGCCCGCGCGGTGCCGTACATTTTCCAAACGTTGGACCAAGACCATCCACTCTTTTCCAAGCCTTGGAACGGCCGCCGAGGGCCGCCGCATAAAAAATTTCGAGTTTTGCCGCCGGTTCCGCTCATGCCCAAGGCCAAAATCTTTCACGAACCGCGTATGACTAGCGTTTTGCAGGCGCTAGCGGGTAGTCGGTAAAATTACCGACAGGCGGCGGGCGGGGGCTTAGCGGTGCTGCACGTGCGCCACGGCCTGCGCGCGCGAATGGACGTGCAACTTCTGGTAGATGCGTTCGATATGCGTGCGGATGGTGGCGTAGCTGGAGCCGGTGCGTTCGGCGATCTCTTTGTAGAGGTAGCCTTGCGCGAGCAGGTCGAGGACTTCCTGTTCCCGCGGGGAGAGATGTTCCGCATCCGGCACGACCGGCGGTGCGGCCCGTTGGAAGGTCTGCACGACTTTGCGGGCGATGCTGCTGGTCATGGGCGCGCCGCCGCCGTAGACATCGTGAATCGCCTCGACCAGCTGGGCGGAGCGCACCGGCTTGACGAGGTAACCGACGGCCCCGGCCGAAAGCGCGTTGAAAATCGAGGGGGCGTCCTTGAACACGGTCAGCATCAGGATCTGCGTTTGCGGCGCCAGGTCGGCCAGTTGGCGGACACACTCGACGCCGTTCATGCCCGGCAGGTCGATGTCCATCAACAGCACCTGGGGCGGGTCTTGGGGGATTTCGCGCAAAGCCTCCTCGGCGCTGCCATACGCGCCGACGAAGGCGCAGTCCTCCGCCTGCCGCAGCACGTCCGCCATCGTGCGACGTAAGGCGGTGTCGTCCTCTACGATGGAAACGCGGATCGGCATGGTGCGGTGGCTCTCTGGAGTCATCATGGCTTTCCGGCCGCCCCCGCTGTAGTCGGTAATTTTACCGACAGCACGAGGCAGGTGCCCGCGCCCGGCCGGCTTTCCCGGAGCAGGCAGCCGCCGATCTCATCGAGCCGGGCCTGCAGGTTGGTCAGGCCGTCGTGGCCGCTGGCCACGCCCCCGACCTCCACATCCGCGAAGCCGCGCCCGTTGTCTTGGATGCGGATCATCAACTCCTGGCCGGCGAGCTGGGCCACCACATGCACTTCGCTGGCGTCCGCGTGTTTGACGATGTTGTGCAGGGATTCCTTGACGGCGAGGCACACATGGTGGCGCAGCGCGGAACCGAGCACGAGCGCGGGCGGGTTGACCGGCAAATCCAGCCGGCAGACCAGACCTGCCACGCCCAGAAAATCCTGCGCAAACTCGCCGATATAGGAAATCAGGCTCTCCAGCGTATCGTTCGCCGGATTGATGGCCCAAACGATCTCATCCAGCGAATGCACCAGCTGCCGGGCGCGGCGGAAGATGTTGTCGAGGTGCGCGCGCTGTTCGCCGGGCGGGCGGCCCTCCGCCTGGGCCAGCTCGCTGAGCATGGCCATTTCCGTCAAGCCGGCCCCCACATCGTCGTGGATGTCGCGGGCGATGCGCCCGCGCTCGCGCTCCACCGCGTTGCGCTGTTCCAACTCGCGGAGCTGGCGGGCGGTTTGCCGCTTATCGAGCGCGTGGACCACCCCGACCGTGCCCGCCACGACCCCCGTCAGCACCAGCAGCCACCACCAGGTGGTCTCCCAAAAAAAGGACGGCACCACGATGCTGAGGGCGGCCGGCTGGCTCCAGTCGCCATCGCGATCGCGCACCATCACGCGGAACGTATAGGTGCCCGGCGTGAGCCGGGCGTACTGGGCCACCCGTTCGGTGGCCGCCTGCGACCAGCCGACATCATGGCCCGTCAGCTGGAACTTGAAATACGCACGCTCTGGCACCGTCAGCAGCGGCGCCGTGAAGAGGAACGCCACCTCGCGCTGCCCGCGCGGCAGCTCAAGGCTGGGCGGGGGCGCCTGAGGCGCCCGCGCCACTGCGAGTGCGGCGGTATACACCACTTGTTGCGCAACGCGGATTTCTTCGACGTAGGCCACCACGGGACAGGTCTGGCGGGGCAGCGTTTGCGGGGCGGCCATGACGAGGCCTTTCACCGTGGGGAACCACAGGTGTCCATCCGCCGTCCGCCCGGCACGAGCCCCCAGCCGGCCCGTGCACTCCGGGTCGAACATGCCCTCATCCACCCCGAAGGCGCGGGCGGCGAGCATCTTCTTGTGGCCCGCCGTCACCTGGGCGAACTCCGCTTTCTTGACCCGCATGATGCCGCGGCGTGTGCCCAGCCAAAGATAACCGAAGTCGTCCTCCAAAATCTGCAGGATGGAGTCGTCCACCAAGCCGTTGGCGCGCGTGAAAGCCTGCTGCGACGCGCCCTGCCAACGCACCAGCCCGCCCGTGGTGCCGATCCAAAAAACGCCTTCGGCATCCTGAAACAGGGCGCGGATGGAATTGCTGGGCAACCCTGTTTTCCGGTCGTACCACCGCGCGCCCCCGTCGGGCGCCAGGTGCAGCACACCCGCGCTTTGATAGCCGACCCAGATCCCGCCCGCCGCGTCTTCGTAGAGCGCCTGGACCATTTCTTCCGGCAAGCTCCGCGCCGCGCCGCCTGCACCCCGGGCGGGGGCCGTCACCAACCGCCCTGCCGCGTTCACCTGCTGCAGCCCTTGCCACGTGCCCACCCACAGCACACCCCGGCGGTCCTCCAGCAGCGCGCTGATGCCGTCGGCGGGCCGCTGGTTTTCCGGTGCGGGCAGGATGCGCTCCGCCAGGCCATTCCGCCAGCGCCACAGCCCGTCGCCCTGGGTGCCGATCCACAGTGCGCCGGCGCGTCCGCGCAACAGCGAGGAGATGGTGATGCGTTGCGACAGCGCCCCGAGCCGCACCGGACAGAGATTGGCGGGTGGCCCGCCCAGCAATCCCGAGCCGGCCAGGCCGACCCAGATGTTGGTCGGAGTTTCCGCCAGCAGGGCGGTGATGATCTCAGCGCCCGTCGACTGTCCCGTGCGAAACGCTTGCAGCACCTTGCGGCGCAGCCGCAGCAGCCCGCCGCTGGTGCCGATCCAGATGTTTTGATCGCAGTCGATCGCCAGGCAGCGCACATCCCAAGGGAAGACCCCGTCGCGGTCCGTCAGTTCGCTCCACTGGGCCTGCTGGAGGCGATAGACGCCATGCACCCCGCCGGCCCACAAGGCGCCCGCCTCATCCGCCAGCAAGGCGGTCAATTGCTCCGTGCCCTCCCGCACGCCTGCCGGCAGCGTCAGGCGCTGCCAGGTGGCCTGATCCTTGGAAAACAGTTCGCCGTTGGCCAGCACCCACACGCGGGGCCCCGGCCCGCGTGTCAGCAGCGTCACCTGCCGGGGCTCGCAACCGGGCGGGGTGTCTTGCGCGGACACGGCGCTGGGCGCGGGGCGGTCCGCCTCCTGGCGCGGGGCGACGACAAAGCGCACGCCGTCAAACCGCACCCGCTGCCGGGCCGTGGTACACCAGAGGAAGCCATCTTCCGTTTGGGCCAGCGAGGTGATCGCCTCCGCTGGCAGGCCATCCTCCAGGGTCCACCGGCGGACCGTATACTCGTCCAGCAGGCTGGCGACCGCCACCCGGCCGGCGCCCAGCCACACCAGTGCGGCGAGGACAAGGCCGGCCCGGCGGCAGTGCGCTCCGAGCCGGCCGCCCAAGGCCGCCGTCGCGCCACATCGGCTGGTCGTCTTCCCCATAACGTTTAAGCACTAACACACCGGGCCCTTGAATTGGAGCAGAATCCCGCCGCCGGCCCGGAGTGCACACGGCGGGACCTGGCGCCGTGCGCGTTTTGCCAACCTGACGCGGCGGCCCTTCGGGCACACGCCGCGGGCCGCCTAAAGAGCCGCCGTCGATGAGTTTTGCGCTGGGCAACGGGATAGCAACAAGGCCCGACAGGACCGGGGGCGCACCGGCTAAAGCGCTCGGCGATACGGGTGCGGCGGCGGCAGGACCTGCGTCGGGGTGCGGCGGCCCGGCCGCTCCTGCTCTTTGGCTGCGGCCATGCCGGCAGTGCATGCCTCAGAAGAACAGGGTCACATCAGAAGAACAGCAGAAGAACAGGGTCACGTCTCCAGAAGAACAGGGTCACGACGAAGAACAGGGTCACGTCTCGACAAGCGACATATCCAAGAAGAACAGGGTCACGTCTCGACAAGCGACATATCCACGATTGCAGGCCGGAGCGCAGTATGCTACACGGAAGCTATGGCAAGACCGGTCAGGGTGGATGTTGCGGACGGATGGTACCATATCACGGCGCGGGGGATCGAGCGGCGGACAATCTTCGCGGATGAGCGGGACCACGCCCATTTTCTGGAATTGCTGCCAGCCCTGCGGGAACGGTATGGCTTGGAAATCCATGCGTACGTACTCATGGGCAACCACTACCACCTCCTGATCCGCACCCCGCAGGCGAACGCGAGCGCGGCCCTCCAGTGGCTGAATGTGAGTTATAGCCTGTGGTTCAATCGCCGCCGGGAGCGGGTGGGTCATGTGTTCCAAGGGCGGTTTGCCAGTGTGTTGATCGACGGGTCGGGGGCTTGGTGCCTGGCGGCCAGCGTCTATCTGCACCTCAACCCCATCCGGACGAAAAGCGAGGGCTTGGGGAAGTCGTCGAACCGGGCGGAAGCTCGCGGGCTGTCGCCGCTCGACCGGGAGGCCGTGCAGCGGCGGCTGAAGCAGTTGCAGGCTTACCGGTGGAGTTCTTTTGGTGCCTATGCAGGTTATGGGCCGACGCCGGACTGGTTGACGACGGAAGTCTTGCTGGCGCGCAGCGGCGGTCGCAAGGCGTATCGGCGGTATGTCGAGCAGTTCGTGAACCGGGGCGCTTGCCCGGAAGGTCTGGACGGTTTGGGCGTAAGATTGGCCATAGGTTCGGTGGCTTTTCTGGCGCAAATGAAGGGCTGGGCGGGGCGGGTGACGAAGGAACAACCGGCGCGCCAGCAGGTGCTGAAGCGCGTGACGGTGGCGCAAGTGGTGGCGGCGGTGGAGCGGCAGCGCGGCGAGCCGTGGACCGAGTTCGCGCAGCGTCACGGGGATTGGGGGCGTGAGTTGGTCCTATATCTGGCGCGGCAGCGGACCGGCTTGACGCTGAAGGAGATCGGCGCCGCGCTGGGGATCGGGGAGTACAAAACGGTGGGCAAGGCCGTCCAGCGGTTCACGGCTGCCTTATCCGAGGACGGGGCAATACGACGGTTGACGCAGGAGTGTCTCCACGAATTGTCGCTTGTCGAGACGTGACCCTACCTCGCTTTGACCCTACCTCGCTTCCGAGACGTGACCCTATCTCGCTTCGCTGATTGGCGGCTTGATTGCCTGGACGTTGCCTCTAAAGCGAAAGAATTGATTCGAGAACAGAACCCGTGCCCTTGGCTCCATCTGTCTTCCGGAGCACACAGCAGTGTCAGTTTGTGCGCAAGGCGTTGCGGAGGGCCTCGGTGTTGGGCCGTATTATCTCCGCTGAAAAAGCCGGCAAGCACCCGCGCACCGCCTCGCCCACCAACGGACGGCCAGTCCGTCTCCGCGGCTCGACGGGCCAGCGCACGCGGATTCGCAGCTTGCATCGGGGGCGGCGCTGCTGTTTCAGCGCCCACTCGGGATCAGGTCTGCACTCTCATGCATTTGAGCATCGCGCTCACACTGGTCGAAGGTGCTTGTCCCGCCGCGCGCAGCACCCTGTTGCCCAACAGCAAAGTGTACGGGCGTCTCAGTTGCGGCGGCCGGGCTTTTCCTGCTCTTTGGCCGCGGCCATGCCGGCGGTGCAGGCCTTGATCAACGAGGACGGCGTGCACTGCTGCATCAGCAGCTTGCCATCGGGGTCGAACAGGCTGATGATCAGCCCGTAATATTCGCGGCCGTTCCGCTCGCGATAGCCGTAGCTGCTGCGATAGTCGTACTTGTAGAGCGTGATGCCCTCGCCATCCACCGTCAGCGACTGCCCGCGCACGAGCGGCGGCAGCTTGATGTGTTCGACGCGCTCCTCGCGGACGTCGGTCGAGCGGGCGATGTGCCGGCTGTAATACTGGACCACCAACTGGCTGCCTTCGGGGATGTCCTTGTTGCGGCAGGCCAGCGTGAGGCGCGGGATGCTGGCGAGGTCGCCCGACTCCTCCTTGATGCTGTAGTCATAGACGTTGTGTTTGTTGCTGGTCAACTTGTCCTTGTCGAAATAGACCTTGGCGCCCAGCGTGTAAAAATAGGCCGCGTTCCGGCGCTCGGCGGTGGGAAATTCCAGCCGCTGATCCTTGAGGTCCTTCACCGCCGGCTCCTTGCCGGTCGGGTAGAATTTATAGTCGCCGACTTCGATCCCTTTGGCGTCCAGCGGTTTGGCCGGCGCGGCTACCTCGGTCTTGGCCGGCTCCGGCTTGACGGGCGCGGGCGTCGCCACTTTCTCCGGGGCGGCCGGCTTGGCGGCCTTGACCAGCGCCAAGGCTTCGCGGATGACGTTGTTGCCGAGCAGCCGGTCGGTCTCCTCGTTCACGGCCTTCAGGCCTTCCTGGTCGTTCTTCGCCGTCAGGCTCTTCTGCAGCTGCGCGAGCTGCTGCATATATTTTTCGCTGAGGCCGACGAGCTTCTGGGCCTGCGCCACCGCCGCCTGCTGGCAGCTCGCATTCCAGTCGTCCTGCGCCTTGCGCAGCGCCGCCGGCTCGGTCACGAGCGCCACCGGGGGGATTTCGCCGGCCTGCTCGAAGCGCGCTTTTTCGTCGCGGATGGTGAGGACGCCCTGCATCTCGCCCTTCGCCTGCAGTTCCGTCTGCAGCTTGGTGAGGCTGTCGCTGTAAGTCTGGCGGAGCGCTTTGAGGGCTTCGCGGTGCGCCTTCTGCGCATCGCGCATGGCGGTCTCGAACTGTTTTTTCAGGTCGGCCAGCGTCGGCGCCGCGACGGGGCCGGCCGCGGCCGGCCTGGGCGCCACCGCCTGGCCCCACGCGACACCCCCGATGCCCAACAGCACCGCGCATAGAATTGATTTTTGCATGGCTGGCTCGCTTTCCGTGCGCACAGTAGCAAAAAAACTTCCACGCTCAAGCGGTAAATCCGGCCGGAGACGGGCGTACCGCTTGCGCATGCACCGCCGGTTGGCAGTGGTGAAACTACGGGCAGGGGATGGGCTTGAGAGCGGTGGTTTCCCGCGTGCGGGCAGGCTCCATGTGCTTCCAGACGACCTGCTTGCCGGGCGAAACTTCCAGATAGACCACGCGGGCGCCGGGCTTGGCGGAGCGCGAGGCGCAGGCGATCAGGGTGTTGCCGCTGGCGAGGCGCGTGGACTCGCAAAAGCTGCCGATGTTGAGCTCAGCGGGCAGGTCGGCGGCGGTCAGGGTCCAGACCGGCTTGCCCTCCGGATCGACCTCCAGCACCTGCGCCGGCTTGTAACCGGAGATGAGGGTATGGCCGTTGGCCAGGCGGCTGGCGCTGTAGGCCATCGGCAGGTCCCATTCCTTGAGCAGCTTTCCGGCGCGGGTGTATTCGCGCAGCTTATGCGCATAACACTCGCCCACCAGCACGGTGTCCTGCGCGGTCAGCCGGATCAGGCGCGCGGTCTTGTGCCCCATGCCCTTGGCTTTGACGTCGAAACTGCGCAGTGCTTTGCCTTGGCGATCCAGTTCGGTGATGCGCCCGGCCTTACATTCGTTGATCAACACGTTGCCATTGGGCAGCGGCTGGCAGGACATGATTTCGTCGTTGAAGGGATAATCGAAGATGGTCTGCCGGTCGGCGCCGACCAAACGCACGCCGCCCTTGTTGCCGGTGCGGGGCGAGGGCAAGTAGGCGACCAGCACGGCGCCGTCAGGCATCGGCCACGCGTCAATGGGCCGCACTTGGGCGTAGACCCAGACCGGTTCGCCCGCCGCGTTGCACTTGGTGATTTCGCAGGTGTCCACATCGCAGGCGATGAAGGCGTAGCCGGGTTTTGCGGCGGTCGCCGCGGGTTCGGCGGCGAAAATTTCCAAGGTTTGGAAAAACAGCGCTGTCAGGATTCCAAGCATTGGAAACCGGCGTGGTCTTGATGCATGCATGCGTTGCGCCCAGTCAGCTCCGGCGGGCGAAGCCAACATTACCATGTTCGCTGGCCGCCCCAGATATTTTGAGTATAGGCGGGACAGATCTTCGATCCAGCTTTTTGTACGGCCGCGCCGGTTACGGCTCACCGGGAATTATCCCCGGCGGATATGCTCCGCGTCCCGCAGGCGATGGACAAATACGGCGGGCAAAGCTAGCATCTTGCGCGAACCAAACGAACAAACCAGGCAGGACGCCTCCCTATGAAGACCAACACCCAAACTCCCGCCCGCTGGCCTCAGCGCCCCGGTGGCCTGGCTGCCGCGCTGGCCTGTGGCGCGCTGCTCGTCGCCGCTGCCGCCGGAGAATTCTCCGTGTATCACGTCGGCAACTCGCTGACGGGGGATCTGACGAGCAAGTTTCCACAGCTCGCCACGCAGTATCAGCAGAAGCAGGGCAACACCTACGTCTGGGGGGTGCATTTCCGGGCGGCCACCAGCCTTACGTTTATCCATGCCAACCCCACCGACCCCAAGTCGTCATCGCGTGCCGGCATCGGCGAGAAAGCCACCTCGCATGCCAACAAACCCGGCGCGCCCGGCAAGGACGGCCCCTTCGTCCCCTGGACCGTCTCGTTGCCCGGGCAACATTGGGATGCGGTCACACTCCAGGTCTGGCAGGACAACGATAAGGCCACCCTCAAGCGGGACACCGAGGCGGTCAACGACATGATCAAGGTCACGCGCACGCGGCCGGACAATGCCAAGACGCGCTTCTTTATCTATGCCCCGTGGACGGTGTCGAAATACGGGGTCCTGGACAGCTTCAGCAAGGCCTATCTCACGCCCACCCCAAACGATCCCGGCCAGCTCGGGGCGGCGACCCGTGACTATTTCCGGCACGTCACCGACGCGGTGCATAAGACCAATCCCGAGGTGGCGCTGATCCCGGCCGGCGAGGTGTTCGTGGCCCTGGACGAGAAAATGAGGGCGGGCAAATTCGAGGGCCTCACTTCCGTTCAACAGCTGCATCGTGACCAGATTCACCTGAACTCGATCGGCAAGAACATCGCGGCCTGGACCGCCTACGCGGTGATCTTCAAGCAGTGTCCCGTGGGCCTGCCCAACAACAGCCATCCGAAGGACAGCCTCGTCCCGCCCTTCCAGAATGTGGCTGAGGTTTCCCCGGCGGATTTGAAGCTCATCCAGGAAACCATTTGGGAGGTGGTCACGGCTCCTGAATTGAGCGCCTATACGCAGGTTCGTTCCACCCGGCTTCATGCCCGGTAAAAAGAACGCGGATGGACCGCCACCTGATCCGCATCGGTCAGCAGGACTTCACCTGCCCCACCGGGCCCTAGTGCGACGCAAGCGAGAGGCAGACGATTTCGCGGTCGTTGCGCGCGAAGACGCAGCGGTCGGCGAACGCGGGGTGCGACCAGATCAGCCGCCGGCCCCCGGCAACATTGCTCGGGTCCAACAGATGCGCCCGGCTGATTTCCTCGTAGCCACGCGGACTGAGGCGGGCGATGAGCAGGTCGCCCTTTTCGTTGTAGATGAAAAACCGGTCGCCGTTCTTGACGATGAAGGCGTTGGCCCAGCGCGCGTTGGGCTCGGCGGCGGCGCCCGCCGGCACCATGCTCTCCCAGAGGCGCTCGCCGGTGTCCGCGCGCAGGCAGCGGAACTGGCCGTAGCTGCACACGCCGTAGATATGTCCGTCCTCCAGGAACGGCGTGCTCATCACGCAATGTAATTTGTCGGTCCTGCGTTCGCTGTCGCTCGTGCCGCGCCACAGCAAGGTCGCGGCCGGCTTGGCCGCATCGAACCGCAGCATCAGCGGCCCGTTGTAAAACGCCGACACGAACAGCAGGTCGCCCAGCTTGCGCGGCGTGGCGATCGTCATGCCGGCCTTCACCACGAACGGCTCCGACCAATAGAGCTTGCCGGTTTCCGGATCGAGCGCGTTGAGCGACTCCGGATGCCAGACAATGAGCTGCCGTTTCCCGCCGGCTTCACAGAGCATCGGCGGACAGTAGCCCGGCTCCTTCGCCGAGAGCGCGCGCCAGATTTCCTTGCCGGTGTCCTTGTCGAACGCCACCACCGTGCTGCCGGCGCCGCCGACCAGGCAGATGAACCGCTGCCCGTCGAGCAGCGGATGACCGGAGAACCCCCACATCGGCGCCTTGATGCCGTAATCCTGTTTCAGCTCGCGGACCCAGAGTTCCTTGCCCGAGGCTGCATCGAGACAGCACAGGCGGCCTTCCGCGCCGAGCGCATACACCTTGCCGCCGGCGACCAGCGGCGTCGCCCGTGGCCCGGCCGGGTAGCTGATGGTGTAGGTGCAGGCATATGCGTTCGTCCAGAGCGGCTTGCCATCGGCTGCATCGAAGCAGAGGACGCGTTCCTTGCCGGGCACCGTCTCGCGCTTGAACGGGTCGGTCGGGTTGCTGATGTGCTCCGGCAGGATGCGGTCCGTGACGAACACCCGCCCGCCGGCCACCGCCGGTCCCGCATAGCCGCCGCCCAGCGGCGCGCGCCAGCGCACGGGCGGGCCGCCCGCCGGGAATTTCTCCACGATGCCCGTCTCGCGCCAGACGCTGTCGCGCTGCGGACCGAGCCACTGCGGCCAGTCGTCCGCGCACGCGACGCCGGCCCCCAGCACCACCAGACACAAGGCGATTTTCATGTCAGCGATATCCAAAAATCACACGCCGCTTCCTGTTCACGGGCGCCAACGATACTCTCCCGCCCCGTTCAAGGGCAAGCGCCGCCACGCGCGGCGGCCTCGGCCGGACACCTGCTGAAGCAATAGCTTGGCGGCATTTTCGAACGACGCGGAGGGAATGCAAACACGAACGTTCGCCCTCGCGACCACGCTGTCTACAAGCTCAGGACGGGCCCTTCGACAAGCTCAGGGCGGGCAGGCGGCGGCCGTTCTCTTATTGCTGACGTCACGCTCGCGGAGTGCGTTGTGTTCCTCGCGTAGAGAGGCCCGGCAGGGCCGACGCACGGTAGCCGGTGGCGCCAGCCACCGGAACGCACCACCGCCTCACCTCTGATACGCGCCCCGCCGGGGCGCCGGAATTCCACCGCCCCTCCAGGGCGGATGAATTTATTGATCCCCATTTTCCGGTGGCTGGCGCCACCGGCTACCTTCCTGCGGCCCTCCGGGCCGCCGTGCCTGAACCGGCGCGGAGGTTAGACGTGGCGGTGGTTCGACCCTTCGACTTGCTCAGGGCAGGCCCCTCGACTTCGCTCGGGGCAGGCAAGGCTCACCACAGGCTTCCAAGCTCTGGAAAAAACGGCGGTTTATTTTCCAAGGTCTGGAAAGTCAGCTGCCACCGTCCGAAAATTCGCGAGCTTCGCGTAATTCGCGGTAAAAGAAGAAACCACCACGGATCACACCGATCACACGGATTAAAAGCAGACTCTTCCTTCCGTGTGCTTCGTGTGATCCGTGATTCCTCTGCCCTTTCTGCCTGCGGTCCTCCTGCCCCGCTCCGGCGATCCGTGGCATCCGTGGCTGTTTTTTCTGCGTTTGGCGCGGCTTCAGGGCAGCGGTTGGATCTGCGGCTGAGCGCAATTTTCCACCAGCACCGCCGTGGGCGCATTGGTGCCCCATACCCAGGGCTGGGCCAGCGCCGGAGTGAGGGCCTTCGGCTCGGTGGCGGTCAAGCGGTTGCCCTGGATGATCAGCCCCGCGGTGGAGGTGACGTGGATATTCGGCCAAGGGCAGGCGGACAGGGTGTTGTTGAGGATGGAGATATCGCGGTGGGTGCCGCTGGGCAGCGGCTTGCCGTTGCCACCCGGCGCCATGACCTTGATGGCCGGCTGCCGGCAGCCGATGATCTCGTTGTCGCGCACCACCACGTCGCACGAGCTGGCCGCCTCCGACCACCAGTATTCCGGCGAGACCAGCACCGCCGCCATCCAACAACGCGTGAGCTTGTTGCCCGTCACCTGTCCGTGGCTGGCCTTGATCAGGATGCCCCGCGAGCGATTGAAACCGAAATCGCAGCCGCTGACCTGAAACCCGTTGCCGACCCGGTTGGCGGCGCAGACCATCGACCCCATCGGTAGCGGGGTCGGCCGGTCGAGCGTCAGCTTGTAAAACTTCGCCTGCCCGCCGAGATAACGTTCCTTGTTGTGCGGATTGAGGCTCAGCTTCTTCAGAAACGCCAGCTCCGCTTCCGTGATCGGCCCGTCGGGTTCAAGGCTCTTGGCCACCGCATCGGGCGGCCGCTCGCCGGAGAACGGCAGGAATTCCACCGGATCGCCCGGCTCGATCGCCAGCCGGCCCGTGACGCCGATACGCAGCACATTCCCGGTGCTGGCGGTGACAAAATGATAGCTGCCGTGGATGTTCACACAATCGTCGCCTTGGAACTTGGCGGTGCAGTCGATGATGGCCGGACCCTTGAGCGCCTCGGTGCTGTGGAAGGCATCCGCCGAAAGCGACCGCATCCGGGGGAAGCCGCGTTTGACGAGATCGGTCTGCGCCGGCCGCCGGTCGATCTTGCAGCGCAGGTAGGTGGTGCCATCGCAGCGATGTTCCACAAACCCGAAGCAGGGCGAGCTGTAGAGGGTGATGTCCTCCAGCCGCAACCCGACACAATGGTCGGAGGTGATCGCATGGCCGCCGGCGCCGTCGGGGTACTGGTTGATCGTCACCAGGATGTCGCCAACCTGCTCCGTGTCCCACGCCTCCCGGTAGCGGTAGCCCTTGTGCTTGGTGATCCGGTAACGATGCTGGCCGAGCGGGTCGATCTGGTCCTGATAGCCGGGATCGGTCCGGCGCAATTCGCCGGTGGCGGGGTCATAGATCTCGATCCGCTCGACCAGCTTGTGGTCGGGATACCCTTCGATGATGGCGAACTCGGCCCAGCTTTTGTCCGGCGCCAGGGCGGTGATCCGCCCCTCGGTGGTCGGCAGCGGATCGTAGTCGATGGTCAGCCCCTTGAACCGGACGTTGCGACAATTCTCAAACCCGATGGCCCGGCAGGTCGTAGTGCAGATCATCTCCACACCGTCGGCGAGGATGGTGACGTCGGCCAGGTCCTTGAATTTGAGATGGGTGCCATGGCGGGGCGTGACGCGATACTGGCCGCGCGGGACCTCGATGCTCTTCTGCCCCGCCTTGAGCGCATTGTCGATGAAGCCCTGCAGATCAAAGTCCTTGCCGGGTTCAGCCGTCGCTGTCACCGCGCACCCTAGCCCTGCTGTGACCAACAGCTTCCATGTCGATGATTTCATAATTAGCCCATTGCAAATCAGCCTTCGTAAACGCGGTGTGACCGTACCGATGGCACAACATGTCGCCCCCAAGATTACCGCGAATCAGGGTCTGCGTCACTTCCGGCCCGTCAACGCGCCGACGACCGCGTCCACCGCCACAGGGCTGGCGGTGACTGCAAAATCCACACGGCCCTTGGCTAGGGCAAACGCCGCCGCCACTCCGGAGGCGGAGTCCCGCGCTTCGCCCACCACCGTCGTCTGCACCGGTGCGCACAGCGCGAGCAGCGCTGGCACATCGCCATACTTGGCGCCACCCGGCACGAAGTTCACGTCCCACACATCATCGAGCGGCGCAAAGCGAAAGCCCGCGGTGTCGCAGGCCAGTTGGTGGACGGCGGCCGGCGCCAAGGCGGTGGCGGCGGCGGCCATGACGCCCGCGCCTTCCACGCCGGCCACGAGGATGTGCCGGGCGCGGTGCGTCTGGTCGTCGCGGATGGCCCCGAGCAGCGCGAGGGCGTCGTGCACGCGCTCGGCGAACAGGCTGGGATTGTAGCCGTAGTGAAAGCCGGAAAACCCTTCGTAGGCGCCGCCCGATTTGCGTTGGCCGGCGGCATAGACGTTGGGATTGTGCGTCGCCCCGGGCAGGTACAACCGCGGGCATGCCAGGGCGTAACCCTGCTTGAGCATGTGAGCCGCAGCTGAGCTCGGCTTACCGTCCGGCTGCAGCAGGGAGGCCTCACCCTTGAGCGTCAGCCACAGAATGACATCTTGGTTCCATGGCTGCGGATAAAGGAACGTGGTTTCGACTTCAGCGCCGTCCCAGGCTGTGCTGCCGCGCACCAGAAGATAGGCGCCCTTGTCCTCCTGCGTGCGCAAAGTGAAGGTGGCCGCGCCCGGCTGCGGCAAGGTACAGCCCATCATCACTTCGAGCGCGCCGCCGAGCACTGCGCGCTCCCTGAGCAGCCCGGCCTGCGTCGTGGGCTGCAGCAGCGGTTCAATTTGTTGGGCGGCTTGTTGCTTGAACCAGTTGACGACGGCAATCTCGTGCGCTTCGCCGACCTGGGCGCCCGCCGGCGGCGGGTGCTGTTCATCCCAGACGCTGGCCTCGGGCTTGGTGAGCAGTTGGAAATCGCGCTCGGCGGTGTTGGCCAGGCCGAGGTTGAAATAGCGGTTGAAGAAGGCATACATCTGCGCGCGGGACACGGCATTATAGTTGTGCGGGAAGCGGAGATTGAAATGGGCCTCCACGCGCTCCGGAACGCCCAGCAGGGTGTACAGCTTTTTCAGGTCGGGAAACCCTTTCGTTTCCAATTGCTTCGTCCAGTCGTCGGCAGCCGTCATGCCGAGCGGCCGCGGGGCGGCCAGGGCCGCGATGTCGATGTTGCCCTGCTGGATGCGGAGATAAGGCGCGTTCTCGCAGACGCACCCGCCCTGCATCTCGGTGCTGACCATGACGCAGGGGAACGCCGCCGCGATGCGGTCATCGATGCCCGTGATCATCATCGTCTGCGTGCCGCCGCCGCTGGCCCCCGTGCAGCCGATGCGCGCGGGGTCCACGTAGGGCAGGCTGCTGATGAAGTCCAAAACGCGCACGCTGTTCCAGGTCTGCAGGCCGAAATGGTTCACGAGGTGCAACTCCGCCTCCGGGCTGACGAAGCCGTGTGCCTGGGGACCATGCCGGTGCGCGGCGAACTGAACGCTGTCGGCGTAACCGAGCATATCGTAGAAGAAAACCGCGCAGCCCATGCGCGCCAGCTGCACGCAGCGCGCCTGCAGCGGCGAGCGGGCGGCGTTCTCGAACTGCTCCGCCCCCAGCGCCAGCTGCTTCTTCACTTCGCCCTCGGCCGCGTTCATGAACCGCCCGTTGGGCCAGTGACCGTGCGGACAGATCACCGCGGGTATCTTGCCCGTGATCTGCTTCGGCAGATAAAGGTTGCCGGTGACGTAATGCCCGGGCAGGGATTCAAAGAACACCTTGTCGACCGTGTAATCGTCTTTCTCGATGTGGCCGTGGAGCACCGCGTTGAGCGGCGTCTTCCCGGGCATGGGATACAACCCCGCCGCGATGAGCACCCGGCGCTGGATTGCCTCATGGCGCAGTTTCCACTCGGCCCCATTTTTGACGGGCGTAAAGGGAAAACTGCTCTTGTTCAGATCGCGCAGCGCGCGGGTGGGCTCCGGCTCTGCGGCACCGGCCACGGCACCCACCCCTAACGTCAAGGCGATGATGGCGGCCAAACCACCGGACAGCTTTTTCAGTCTGGCGTGAGCATGATTCATCGCCGGGAGTCTAGCGGGCCTCCAGATTTGTGCAATCTTGGTCGCGCCCTGTGACATCGCGGGTTCAGGCCTGCGCCAATTTCGCGAACCGGTTGGCGATGGCCAGGGCGGGATCGAGCGGCACCGTGGCGCGCTGGACGTCCTTCGGGACGCTGATCGCGGGGACGGCACGCAGTTGCTTGCCGGCAAACTGCGGGAGCCATTTGGCCTCGGCGACGAGCATCTCGGAGACCATGTCGCGGATTTCCTGCAGCGTCAGGACCGCCGCCGTCAAGGGGTCCAGGGCCACGGCATGCATCACCAGTTCGGGATCGCCGGTAAAGCTGGCCTCGACCGCCAGCCCCTGGACCAGGATGTTGCTCATGTTCAACGCCGCGCACTGCGGCGGGAGGTTGCCGACGACCGCGGCATGCAAGCCGGTGCGGTCGACGTAGATCGGCACTTCGACGCAGCACCCGTTCGGCAAGTTGGCGATGCTGCCGTCGTTGCGGATGTTGCCGTTGAGGCGGAACACCCGGCCGGTTTCCTTCGCTTCGATGATGTGCGAACAATACTCCGCGCTGCGCGGGCCGAGTGTTGTGGACTCGATGGAGAGCGGGTCGGTCTTGGCGAACTTCTCCGCCAGCATCGCACAATATTTGTAGTACGCGCCGGTCGCGCCGCCAAACGCCGGTTCGTCGCAATACAGGGCCAGCGCCTTCTGGTTCTTGCGGAAGTAGGGCAGATACTCGGAGAGGTGGCCGGTGCTCTCCGTCATGAAGCAGCCGAAATGCCGCAGCACCTCGGCGCGCACCTTCTCGTTCACGTAGTAGCCGGGCTTCTCGAAATTCTGCTTGAGCGCCGGGTAGAGGTCGCGGCCCTGGTGCTCGAGCTTGAGGAATCAGGCCATGTGGTTGATGCCGGCGGCGAGAAAATCAATCTCCTCCTTGGGCACGCCGACGTAGCTCGCGATCAGGTCCATTGTCGTCTGCACGCCGTGGCACAGCCCGACGAATTGCAGGCCGGGCACGCGGCCCAGCGCCCAGCAGCACATCGCCATGGGGTTGGCGTAGTTGAACAGGAGCGCGTTCGGGCACAGCGCGCGCATGTCGTTGGCGATCTCCAGCAGCGCCGGGATGTGCCGCAGCGCGCGGAACACGCCGCCCGGGCCCAGCGTGTCGCCAATGCACTGGTCCACGCCGTACTTCAGCGGAATCTCGTAGTCCTGCCGGAACTCCTCGACGCCGCCGGCCTGGATCATCACGACGACGTAATCGGCGCCCTTGAGCGCCGCGCGCCGGTCGGTGGTGGCGACGACGCTCGCCTGGACCCCGTTGTCCTTGATCATCCGTTTGACGAAGGCTTCCATCTTGTCGAGCCGGGCGTGAGAGGGCGCCATCAACCGGTACTCGCTGTTTGCGAGGGCCGGGGTGGAGAGGAAATCCGACATCAGGGTTTTGCAGAACACCAGACTGCCTGCACCCAGCATTGCGATCTTGGCCATGGTCATGTCCTCCTGTTTAGTTTTGCCTTACCGGGGGAAAGGGAACCGCGCGTGACCCGGCGCGTCCTCTGGGGACAACGGCTTCCCGACGCGTGCTGGGTCTGAAATATCACGAGCGCATTTTCGGAAAGCGCGCCGCCACTGCAAGCCTTATATCGGACCGGACTCCCCGGCGCGCGCCGTCACAACGCATGGTGCCGAAGCGTGTGTGGGCGTGGCCATGACGGCGCCGCCCCCGCGCGGCGCCGTGCTTTGGGCTTGAAAAGCCGCGGGTCCCTGCGAATTATGGCGCGCGCGCAAGATGTGCCCCTGTAGCTCAGTTGGATAGAGCATGGGATTTCTAATCAGTCAGAAGTGCATGAAACCCTTATAAATAAAGGGTTTTCTGCATGGTGAAACCTGAAACAACCTCCAGCAACGTAGCAAAATCTGTAGCAGCAAATGGCCCACCAGACGAATCGCCGTATGCGCCTCGGTTGATCGCGGTTGCCCTACCTGCTCGTTAGATCGATGACAAGGTCCGTGACGAATCTGCGGAACGCCTCGTTCTGGACGAACTGCTTGTAAAATTCCGTGTCGTCCTTCAAGAGCGGGCCAATCACGCGCATGAGCGCGGCATCCAGTTCGATGCGCGCGGTGTTGGGCGTATTCTTCTTCGCGTTCTGGTAGGCCGGGTCGGCGGCGACCTTGGGTGCTATGTCTTCCTTGATCCGGCGCGCAACACGGTCGGCATCGGTGAAGAGCGTACCGAACTGCTCGTTGAAGGCTTTGAGGATGTTGCTCAGCCGTTCCATTTCAGGCTCATGCTTGAAGCCGCCACCTTCTACTGGTACGGGACCAATCTCGGCCTCGTTGTCGGCGAGACCGATTTTCATCGCCGCCTTCTTTTCCACACGGTAGCTGTCCATGTCTATCGCCTCAAGGATGCCCCGTGACAGGTCAGTATCAATCGGTGCGGGCAGCTTTGGGATCAAGAGGTTGAGGAAGATGGACAATTTCTCCCACCCGCGGTTGGTGTAGGGCAGAATAGAGGCCAGAAAATCATAGGTGCGGACGAATGCCTTGGCCTTGCCCTTGAAGTCCACTTGGCCGTCCTCATCCAGCCGCTGTAGGTAAACGGCCACACAGGCATCGAGAATGGGGTCGAGCATGTCCCGTGGCACACCAGACAGGAACAAATCCACCAGAGCTTCCACCTGCTCGGGTGCGTAGACCTGTGCGTTGTCCAGCGCGGTCTTCAGGTCATGCAGTTTGTTCGGGTCGGTTTCTTCGCTAAGGACCGTGGTGCGGTAGTAGTCGGAGAACGCCTCGGTGATCGTCTCGGTGTTGTTCTGGAAATCCAGGACGAACACATCATGCTTCTCCGGGTGGGCGCGATTGAGGCGGGACAACGTCTGCACGGCTTTGATGCCGGCAAGCGGCTTGTCCACATACATGGTGTGGAGCAACGGCTCGTCGTAGCCGGTCTGGAACTTATCCGCGCAGATAAGGAACCGATACGGGTCTTCCTGAATTTTATCCGCAATATCACCGCTGGCGAACCCATTCAGCGAAGCTTCGCTGACCTTCGCTCCGCCAAACTCATGCTCGCCGGAGAATGCAACTATGGCACAGTAAGGGCTCTTGCGCTTTTCGAGATACGCCTTGAAGGCGTGGAAGTACTGGAGGGCGCGCGCAACGCTGCTGCACACGACCATCGCCCGCGCCTTACCCCCGATCTTCTTGTGCGCCAACACCTGAGCATGGAAATGGTCCACCATGATTTCTGCCTTGAGGCGTACGGCGCGCTCCCGGCTCTCGACATATTTCCGCAGTTTCTTCTGCGCTTTCTTTGTGTCGAATTCCGGGTCGTCCTCGATCTTCTTGACCAGCTTGCAGTAGCTATCCACGGGTGTATAGCTCTCAAGCACGTCAAGGATAAAGCCCTCCTTGATCGCCTGCTTCATCGTGTAGCTGTGGAATGGCCGGTGCTTGATCTTGCCTTCGGCATCCATAGGGAGGGGCTGACCGAACATTTCCAGCGTCTTGTTCTTGGGGGTGGCTGTGAAGGCGAAGTAACTGGCATTGGTCAACATCTTCCGCGCCTTCATCCGCTTCTCGATGGCGTCATTGACCGTGTCTTCCGGGTCGGCCAGGGCTTCACTCATGGCGGATGATGTCTTGCCGCCTTGGCTGCTGTGCGCTTCGTCGATGATGATGGCGAACTGCTTCCCGCGATGCTCGTCACCGATCACGTCCAGCACGAATGGAAACGTCTGGATGGTCGAGATGATGATCTTCTTGCCTTCAGTGATGAATTTTCGCAGCTGTTCGGTCTTGGAGACGCCAGAGCCATCTTTGACTGCACCAACGGTTGCCCCTACCTGCATGAACTGCTTGACCGTTTTTTGAATCTGGTCGTCGAGGATGCGGCGGTCGGTCACCACCATAACCGAGGTGAAAACCTCTTTGTTGGCTCTTTTCAGACCGACAAGCTGATGCGCCAGCCAGGCAATCGAGTTGCTTTTCCCGCTGCCGGCCGAGTGTTGGATCAGGTAACGCTTCCCTGCGCCATTCTTATCCACATGAGCTAGTGTCTTGCGTACCACGTCAAGCTGGTGGTAGCGCGGGAACACCTGCTTGCGCTTCTTGCGCCCGGTCTTGGGGTTCTTTTCCTCGACGATCTGGGCATAATTTTCTAGGATGTTCGTCAGGCCGCTTGGCGTCAGGACTTCCTTCCAGAGATAATCCGTTTTCAGGCCGGCCGGGTTCGGCGGATTGCCCGCCCCGTCGTTCCAACCTTTATTGAACGGCAGGAACCACGAAGCTTTCCCGCGCAGCTCGGTACACATCTGCACTTCGGCATCGTCCACAGCGAAATGCACCACGCAGCGCCCGAACTCGAACAGTTTCTCGCGCGGGTCACGGTCGCGGCGGTATTGCTCGATGGCATCGTCCACGGTCTGCTTGGTCAGGCTGTTCTTGAGTTCAAACGTCGCCAGGGGCAGGCCGTTGATGAACAAACACAGGTCCAGCGCGCGCCGCGTCTCATCCAGGCTGTAGTGGAGCTGGCGGGTGATGCTGAACCGATTCTTGCCAAACAAAGCCACCGCCTTCGCGTTACCCGATGACGGTGTGCCATAGAACAGGTCGAAATGCAGCGGGCCATGCTCCACGCCCTTGCGCACCACATCGATGACGCCGCGCTTGCCAATCTCGTTGGAGAGCCGCGCCAGAAACCTCTGGCGATTGATGTCATGGCCATCCTTGTAATCGGCGACACCGAGTTTTTTGAGAGTCTCCGGCTGCGTGGCCGAGAGGAACAGGATTAACTGCGGTACATCAAGCGCATAGGTGCGGTCGAAATTCTTAGGGTGCCCAGCAAGCCAACCCGTGCCGGCGGCTTTGGCGGCGGCGAGAACATCGGGCGTTTCTGCGATCAAGCTTTCGGCCTTCACCACAAGCCCATCCGTGCCGGTCATGTGCCGCATGATCAGAGTTTCAAGAGCCTTCTCGGAAATATCGGTTGTACTCATGCCCTGAATCCCTCCGTGGCCGGCTGCTGCTGCCAAGCTGGTTCGCTGGCTTCCAAGTCGAGATAGCGGAGCCGGAACGCCTGAAGCCAGCTGGATTCCTCCCGCGTCGTGGCCAAGGGCAACCAAGTGTTGACTAGAGTATCCAACGACCAAGGCAGCAAGGTTTTTTTCCCCTCCGACAGCAAATGCTCGCCATAATCGGCCACAGCCTTCAGGCAACTGACATCCTGTGGATGCGAAACCACTGCGCAGAAGCATTCGACATACTTGCGCGTCTTCTGGTGGCACAGGGCAAACGCCAGAAGGTGATTTCGCCAAAGCTGATTGTAGAGGTTGTTGGAGAAATGCGCCTCTGCTCCCGCGCTCCACCACCACGCCGGGTCGAGCTTCCAGCGGTGGTATCGCTCGGAAAAGTCTCGGTGAGTTTGGGAGAAGGGTTCGGTGAGTTTCGTCTCGATAGCGACAAAACCCAGAGCACCATCCGACCGTCTTTCGTATTCCACCCAGGCATCGAACGAGGTCCCGTCGTTCAGGAAGTCCTCCTTGGGCGACGGGGCATATTCCAGCTTCACATCCGTAACCCGCGCGACATGTCCAAACCCGGGCAACGCTCTGATCAGCCGCGTGGCCAACTTCCGGTCAAGATCCAAGGGCGCAAATAGGTTGAAGCACATCGGCTGACTGCTCAACAGGTTGTTTCGCAGGCGCTTTTCTTCAATATGCGTTGGATCACTGGCAACCCGCCCTTCTGCGTACTTATGCACCTCGGCCGTGATAAAATTCCACCCAGCGTTCCCATCCTTTTCACAAAGCATGTTGCCGTAGAGTTCACCATGCGCGCTGGGGTTTGGCCCCGGCGACAACCCTAGCACATACTTGCGATACCACGACTGGTGAAAGCGCATACGGGACGTGAATACGGCATCAGCGGGCGCAATGTGTTTACAGTTGGTATCCATGATTACGCTACATGTGTCACGTGCCTCCGACGAGCCATCCCGCCCCGACAACCTTAATTTCTATGGGAGGGGTGGTCTTTTCGGCGAGCATAGCATCGAACGCAAGACCAAGACCGGCGGGAGCGATTATATGTCGCTTGCGTAGCGTTACGAGGACGCACTCGGATGTGTTAATGAAAATCATATTATGCTTGCCTGCTCTACCAATAAGTCGTGAGAACTGGATGGAGCTTCGACGATCTTCAAGACTCGTGTACGCTGCCTTCTAACGGGTAACCATACTGCATTCCCGGTTCGACCGGACTTTGTAATAACGTTCTGCTGACGCAGTAATTCCAGTATTTTCGGAACATACCGCTGGCGATGCACGTCAAGTCCTCGATACAATGCACTCTCTTGGCGGCCACTCAAGCTTTGCACAAATAATTTCTTAATAATTGAGAGAAGAACTTTTGTCCCATCCGGCAACGGCAAATCTCCAATAGCCCTTCCAGTAGAAGCACCGTGTGAAAAAACCTCTATTTCACATTCCAAGAATTTGCTCGAGGGTAAATCCTTTATTGAAATTCGTCCATCGAGTTCATGGATAAGGCATCCAGAGAAACACGGGAGTAAGTCTCCCTCTCCCTGAGCATCGATTTCTAACAACTCGATATAACATTTTTCCATAGTTACTTGTGCAAGATCAAGTGTCTGGCCGGATAACTCAAGGCATGGATAAGCAACCTCTTTAATGCAAACCGGCTCGCTTACCGGAAGCCCAAGCCATCTCGACAAAGAAACCAAGTCTGCTAATAAGAAGCCATTGTGTAAATACCTTTTACCAGCGATCAAGGCCGTTTTAATAAGGCCATCTCGTCTTTCATTATTCAGCAAGCGAAAACCGACAATACCAGTCCCTGTATCCTGAACGAGAACTTGCGCTTCACATAAGGATTTTGTTTGGGGGAAATGGTAAGGGTCCATAATGAATCGGAAAACATCGCCGCCTCGACATGCATCAGCTAAGTCGGAGTCTATGAATATTCTACTGACGCCTCCCGTAGAGGGGTCACGCCCCATTCCTGGAAGCCGCTGTAAGACACTCAATGCTTGATCTGTAGGTTCATAACCACATATATCGAAGAACGATTCTACGATTTCCTTCTTCGTCAGCGGCCCTAGCCCGCCAGACTTTGCCCGTGCTCTAGTTGCAAGTGTCTCAAGAATCGTCCTTATTGTTGACCCCGGAAGACCGGCTTCAATCTTCGCTTCTCTATTACACAGTTCATCTAGTAGAATATTCCAGCCGATCGCTGCATCAGAACAAGCTATAATCTCCTGAAGGCTGTTGTCGCCTAACTTGCTCCGAACGCCCTTCGAAAACAGAGTCCCCAACAATAATGGCCGGGAGGGCATCCATGCAGGTACATCGCCGGCATATCCTAAAGAGGCAAGGAATCGCTTGATTTGCTCCTCATTAAATTCACTTAAAAGTATTTCTGTAAACCTTGCGGTTCCCAAGGCTTCAGCTCGTTCGTCGTCTGAGTCGAAGAAAGAGTTGCGACCCGCAATAGCTATACCCGAACTACCCGAAGTATCACGAATGAGTCGACGTACACCTTCCATGCTGCTGAATCTTGCCTCCCGCAGTCTTTTCCATCCTCCCGGCAACCCCAAGGACGAAACTTCATCAAAACCGTCAATCAGTAATATCGCGTAGCCAGCACGCCACGCTCTCACCAGGTGCGAGGGTTGAGCGACGCCAATACTACGTCCATGCCGTTCCAAGATTTCCGCAGGGTCAGTTTGTCCATGGTGCTCTCGCAAGTTTATATAGACTGGGAACTGAGTCATCTTCGACTTTTGATAAAGCATTGCGAGCCGAAAGAACACCTCGCGAAGGGTCATGCTTTTCCCGACACCATAATCGCCAAGCAGTATGAAACGACCGCCCGCGACCAATTGTTCGGCAATCTCTCGAACGTTCCAAAGTTTATCTGTGCCTTTTTGTGGAAGATCGATTTCCACGTACGGTAAGTTTTCAGTAAATGATTCAGTTTGCGGGTCGTATGCGCTCCCGAAACGATGCTTTCTGCGCATATCCAAATAATCAGAAACATTAATCAGCTTAGCTTGAAACTGTTGAATGGAAAGAGGCGAAACTAATCCTCTATAGCTATGGCATACGGTACGTTGATCGGCTGTTGGTTCGTCCTTTGTTATAAACCAGCACTTTACCGCTTTTTCCGGTTTCTGTTTTCGCATCTTTTCCGCAGCTGCTACCATTTTTTTTGAATCGTAAAGAGCCTTATCCTTTTGGCGGGAAATAGTACTCTCGACCAAGTGAATACACTCTTCTGTCTCAAAGATGCCGTCATGTTCAAACCCTGATAGCATGAGAGCACCGGCTCCCTCTGCTGAAGGCCATAACAACCGAGCGATTCGGCGGACTTCTTTCTCAAAAAGATTGTCTGTATCCATAGCTGTTACCTCATCAATTGTTTCTCACATTTCTTCCTCATCCAGTTTCCCATCCAAACTCGGTTCAACCTTCAATTCATCGCTATTTACAACGTTAGTCGGCAATTTTTCTTCAAGGGGGAGATGGAGGACAGCCGCACGCACGTCCAGTTTGCCTGTCACCACGTCGGCAACCAGCCGCGTCCGGTATTCCCGCAGCAACCCAATCTCACGCTCAAAGCGAGAGATTGTGGCATTCACACCAGAAAGATCATCGTCGAGGTGAGCCATGATGCGCTGTTGCTCTTCGACGGGCGGAACAGGCATCCGAATGTCATAGAAATCATCCGTGTAAAGTCGCCAGAAGCCTTGAACAATGCCCTTCGCTCGTTGACGAAGTTCCACGCGACAGGCAGGAGTGCGATAAACCGCCACGTAATAGCGGGGCTCCAATTCCCTTCCGGGTCGAAATACTGTGTAGTCTGGACTAACGAGGCCGGGTTGCGGCGCAAGAGCGAAAACACCAAGATGAGCTTTGAGTCTGTTGAGAACCAGATCACCTTGTTTGCAGAGCTTCGCGCCAGCATAGGATTCTGAAACAAGGCGTTTTTCCTCAACCTGCGAGCTCGGAACTAGGCCGAGCTTTTGGCTCATGGAAAGATGCGTCTCTTCGCCAGTAGCTGAGCGGCTATCCACTTCTCGGTAGATATATTTTGAACGGAGAACATCCCAATGCTTCGGGATGTCGCCGAGCCAGGGGATGCCGGAGGGTTTGAGGGGGACGGCAGGGTCGAGGCCGCGGGTGACGGCATGGTGGATGATGGCCTGCTTTTGCTCGTTGAGTAGCGCGATCACCTTTCGCTTCGCTGCAATCGCACGCCCCAGTTGTCCGTTCGCGTAGTCCAGATACCGCACTATCGCCGCCTGTTCTTCGGGCGGGGGCTGCGGTGTGTAAATCGTTTTGAAGTGTTCCGGGCGGAGGCTCCACATGTCGGACGTGATGCCGTAGGACCAGCGCTCCGCTTCCTTGGCAAAGTGCGGTGTGCGATAGAGATGGTGGAAATACCGCGGCAGGTTGCGGTCTTCTCGTAGTCGCATAACAACGTAGGCTGGACTGATGATGCCGCGTAGTTCCGACGCGCCTATCGCCCCCTGCCATGCCCGCATTTTGTTGTAGGCGAGGTCCCGTGGCTGGACGAGTTTGTATTTCGATTTATCCTGGTTGGAGCTGTCTTTCTTCGAGCTATCAGCAAGCAACGCTCTCTGCCGGACAATACCCCGCGTGATGGTGACAGATAGCATTTCCTCGTCGGGGTGTTCGCGGTCTTTGACCTCCGCGAAAATCGCGCGGTTGGGCAACACCGGCCAGTGTTGCGGCACGCGACCCAGCCACGCTTGCTGCGACTCCTTGTATTCCGGGTACGGCTGAAGGTTGGCGGTCATGCCACGCGACCTCCGACTATGTACCGTGCGGGTTCCCAAGGGTTGGAGCGTCCCATCAGATGATTTTCCAACGCTTGGAAAACTGTGAAGGGTGACTGCTCTCGCATTTGTACAGAAGCCATCACAGAGCCTCAAACCATTGCTTGATCTTGAGCGCCATGAGCCGACGGCGCTCTTCCAAAAAGGCATCATAATCCGGCACAGCGCCTTCGAGCAGCATCTCGGGCAGGCAGTGCATCCGCAAGTTGGCCTTCATGTCGGCAACGTTGGTGATGCCGCCATATTTCTTCTTGCCGCCGGTGCATTGCTCCGCGAGTTCCTTGAAATACTTTTCGGGGTCTTTGTCACCGATGGCGATGTTGATCTCGCTCTGCGCGAGCACAAAGTTCGCGATCTGGTTGTACTTGCCCTTGGAGAGGCCGAGGGTTTTGAGATGCGCCTTGGGATAGACGTGGTGTACGTCACTTCGATTCAGCAAGAGGTCGAGCACGCTGATGTCGCGCGACAGAAAACCCTTATCGCCAAGTTTCACTTGAGCGGCTTGATAGGCGAGGAAGTACGGGCTCTGGCCTGACGAGGTATCCATGAGCTGGGGCAGCATTCCGGTCCAATAGCTGTCTGGTAGCTCATTTTCGATGACCGAATGGGCATAGACACCCAAGCCGCGTTCCGCAATTTGGCGGATATCCACGTCGAACGCGGTTTCAGGGCTGCCAGTGTAGCGGCCGCGCAGGATGGACATGGCATACCAGCGACGTACGAGACTTTCGAGATCGGCGGCAGGCATACCTTCGGATCGGCCGCGCAAGTAGAGGATGTAGGCAAAGTTGACCGCGTTGCGGCCGCCGATGAGGTCGCTGGTCACGAAGCCAGCCGAGCGCAGGATCATCGTGATGCGGTCGAAGTGCGTCTTGTTGATGAAGGCGAGAATACCCTGCTTGAGCTTCCCGAAGGATTGCTCGGCGATTACGTCCTCGAACTGTTTGGTCTCGAAATTGCGACCGGAAAGGAGAGCCACGAGGTCTTGCAACTTGCCGCGCCCGAATTCCGAGGTGAAGGCGACGCGCAGCATATCGGTATAGGTGGGATCATAGATGTCGTCGTTGACATCCTTGAGCCAGCGCATTTGCGGCAGGAACTCGGAGGCGGCAAAGGCTTTGTCACCCTTCTCAATGCGGGCAAGGAAATCCGGGGCCACTGCGAGATGGCAAAAGTAATCAATGGCCTTGCGGAGCATATTGCCACCGTAGGTCTCGTTGACGGCAATCTTGGACATGGCAAAGTCGGCTTGTGAAAGCTCGGTGCCGGCAGAATTGACGCGGATGAAAATCTCGGTGACGGTCTCGATATCAAGGTCGTCGGCCAGTTCGATGACGCCGACATGGTTGTTGACGATTTTGCGTAGTTTTTCGAACACCCGCGACACGCGCTTGCGGTCGGCGGCAGGGTTCTTTTCCGCATAGATATCGGTCAATTCGGTAAGGCTGGCTTCAGGCGCAAAAACTTCCGCGACATCCTTGATCCAAGCACCATCTTTACTGATCGCGGGGTTGGCGACCTCAAACTTTTCCTCCTGTGGATGGAACGCGATGCAGATGCGGACCGTTTCATAATCCTTGGTCAGCACTTCCCGGCCCAGCAAGGCGGCCATGAGGGCCGTGACACGCTGTTGACCGTCAATCAGGATGCGTTTGCCGAGCGCTGAAGTTCCATCTTTGAGTTTGATGGTCGGGTTGCGCCAAGCAATCAGATAGCCCACGGGGTAACCGCGATAAAGCGAGTCGAGCAGGTTGCGGACCTTCGTCGCTTCCCAGACAAAAGGGCGTTGAATCTCCGGGATGGCGATCTCGCCAGACTTGACCCAGGTGAGCAATGTTTCGATGGGATGCGGAGTGACGGAGTAGCGTTGCGTAGACATGCTTTATTTCTCCCCTTTGAGCAGTTGATCAAGCAGCCCCTCAACTCCCTTTCCCACAGTTTGGAAGGGGGCAATCAAAAGACCTTCCTGCCTTCACACAGGTTAATGAGATCGGCAAGTGCCAAGACGTGCGGGCGGCGACCTGCACCTTCGCGAACGGTGTAAAGGATTCCGTTCCTTCTTAAATTCCCAAGCAGGTTGGCCACCATCGGGGCACTGGGCATGTGCTCCACCTTGGCGATATCGCTGCCACGGAAGATGGGGCGTTCAAACATATAGTCGAGCAGCGGCACGGCGAATTGCGAATGCGTGAGGTCTAGGACCCTTTTTTTCAGACGCTCATAGAGGTCCTGAATGGCACGTGCTTTGGCCGTGTTGGCGTCAGCCTGAATGG
>CAIWHP010000066.1 GCA_903912445.1 uncultured Lentisphaerota bacterium | reverse complement strand
CCGCGGGAATAGCCCAGTCCGCAGAACTCCTGCACCGCCGCGCAGTTGCGGCCATGCCGCCAGAACTCGGTCTCGGCCGCCAGCAGCTTGGCGTACATACGCAGGAGCTGGGCATTGGAGTAGCCGGGGCACATTGCGCCGTACAGCTCACGGGTCAGCGTGGTGGGGCTGCCGTCGCGGTTCAGCCACAGCCAGCCGTACTCATTGAGCATGACCGGGTTCTTGTCCTTGTTGCCCTTGATTCCCTTCGGTACCCGCCCGAGGTAAGCGAGGCGGAACAGCGAGTCCTTGTAGTGGTACTCATGGGCTTCGAACGTGTCACCGGGCCTCGCCGGAGTCTGCCAGCCGTTGTCCCACGGCCGGTCGGAGAAGTCCAGCCCGCGAACCTTCTGGGTCGCCTCGGCGGTGCATTTTGCGGGCGTCTCGTTGTTGGCATCCCAGACCACGACGCAAGGATGATTCCAGCGCTCCTGCAGCCACTCCGTGTATTCCAGAACCAGGCCGTCGGCGGTGAACTCGGAGCCGTCCGGGAACATCTTCCAGATCGGATACTCGTCCTGGACAAGGAAGCCCATTTCGTCGGCCAGCTGGTACCACTTCTCCGGCGGCTGGCAGATGGAGAACCGGAACGAATTCCAGTACACGTCCTTGAATTGCGAGTACATCTTGCGGATCCAGGCCTCATCCCAGGGCTTGTTGCCACGGCTGGGGTCCTCGAAGAACCGGAAGAGGCAGATGTTCGAGCCGCGCAGGAAATATGTCTTGCCGTTGAGCAGGGCGAAGCCGGTCTCGGAATCAAAGGTAAAGCTGCGCATGCCGAACTTCGTCTTGATGACATCGCCCTCGCCGCGCACTTCCAGCTCGTAGAGGAACGGGTCTTCCGGCGACCACAGGCGGCAGCCTTCCACATTCACCGTCGCCACGCCCGTGCGCTCGGCGTCGCCGCCGGCCTTGACAATGCAGTCGTTCTCGCCGACCACCTTCTGCGTCTTCGCCTCGCGGACGGTAAGGTGCACCCGCGTGGCCTTGGCCCCTGCTCCGCCGCGCATGTAGGTGTGAACGCCCACCGTCTTGCTGGCGATGAAGGGCACGGCCTGCACGCGCAGGATGTGCGGCGCGCCGCTGAGAATCAGCTCCACGGAGTCGTAGATGCCGGGGATGTACTGCCGCTTCTCGTCGTCGTAGCCCGACTGGATCGGCTTCGGGGTGCAGCCCGGGTTGCCGCCGATGCGGATCAGCAAATCGTTCTCGCCGACCTTCAGGGCCGATGCAACGTCGAACAGGCCCGGGGTGAAGTTGAACATGTGCTCGCCCACGACCTTGCCGTTGAGCGTGACCTGGGTGCCGAACATCGCCTTGAAGACTTTCAGCACGGCGTTGCCCGGAAGCGGGCCGGCCACGGTGAACTTCTTGTGATACCAGAACGCCTCGGCTCCCCCGATGCCCGGGGTGGCCAGGTCCGTCAGGCCAGGCACGGGAATCTTGCTCTTGAACTCCGCCGGCGCCCCGCCCATGCCGCCCGCCGCGATCTCCCATTCGCCGTCGAGGGAAATGACCTTGCGCAGCTCGCCCTTGCCGATGGCCGGCAGGGCCGCGAGCTCGGCGGCGGGAACCGTCGTTGCCGGAACGATCTTGGGGGGCGCGTTGGTCCAGCCCCGCCCGCCGCCGCCGGCCGTGCCCGCCTTCTTCGCAGCGACTTCGACCTTTTCGGTCGTCGTGCCGAAGAACTCCAGCTGACCCAGGGAGAAGCCGGCCGGATTGGTCGGATCGGGAACTTCCATCGTGTTGCCGTTGAAGGCGGCGGCGCTCACAAACCGGAACCAGGTGTAGGCTTTCGGCTTGGCATAATCAGCCTTCTTGATCGTCTTGCCCTTCAGCTTGGCCGCGAGGCTTTTCACATCCTCGGGGGAGACAACCTTGTACATGTCCTCAGACGTGAAACAGGTGTACAGGAGCACTTCGCTGCGGGGGTAGACGCGGAGCGGGCTCTCTTCCCGGCTGGCGGCAT
>CAIWHP010000065.1 GCA_903912445.1 uncultured Lentisphaerota bacterium | reverse complement strand
CATGAACTGCATCATCTACACCCGATTCAGCGACCGCCGGAACGCCGAGGACTGCGAAAGCCTCGAAGTCCAAAGCGCCTATTGCGAGCAGCATGCCCACAAAAAGGGGTATGCAGTCGCTCACACGTTCAGCGACGCGGCCATGTCCGGGAAGGACGAGGACCGCCCGGGAATGTGGGCCGCCATCGAGCACCTGGACAAAGGCGACGTGCTCCTGGTCTATAAGCTCGACCGCCTGGCGCGCAACGTCTACCTCATGGAGCTCGTGCGCCGGGCGGTTGCCACGGCCGGGGCCCGGATCGAAGCCGTCCAGGGCGACGTGGAGGGCGAAGGCCCTGAACAAGTCCTGATCCGCCAGATGTTGGCCAGCATCGCCGAGTACGAGCGGAAGATTACGGCGCTGCGGACCAAATGGGCCATGCTGCACCATCAGAAGTCAGGGCGCCGGATGGGCCGGTATGCTCCGTATGGATGGGAGATCGACCCCGACGACCCCAGGAACATGCTGCCCGTCGAAAAGGAGCAATCGGCCATCGCCGTGGTGTACCAACTCGCCGACGCAGGCAGAACGACAAACCAGATCCACCTTGAGATGAACAAGAACATGCGGTACGCCGCGCGCGCTAAGTCGGGCTGGAACTACAAGACTATCTCGAAGATCGTGGGGCGGCGGTGAGTGGTTCCATATATGCCACGCATACCGATCCGTAGATTATCCCGGCATTTGACAGAATCGCCATGTATTGCTTAGTGAAGACGGCAGCTAAAACCAATCCTCCGCAAATGAATATCATTATTCCAAGGGCAGAAAACGCAACGACTCTTTTGTGTGAGGGCGCTGTTTTGACTGCAAATTTAACGAAAGCTATGCCCAAAAGGAAACCGCACGATAGTTCAATCGGGACAGCCCATATAAGGGATTTTGGATCAAGACCAAACAAAGACAAAATGGCTTCGTCTATCGTCTTGATGAGCCAATACATAGCCAGGCTTCCGAATGCTGCACCAGGGAAAGCCAAAATCCATCTGAATATATTCATGATCATTCCGACAATCTCAGGTTATTCGAAGTGAAAAACAAGAAAATTATTGACAGTTGATTTTGAAGGGGTTACCTTTCGCGACAGTTCCAGCAAGAACTAACGCGAGTGGGTCACCCCATGAGCCAATTTGAGGCCCGTGCTGTGTTTGCACCGAAAGGTGCAGCTTGCCCCTCGCAAGTTCTTGCTGGAAACACACACGGGCCTCTCTTTTGTACCGGTCCAGCAAGCTGGGGGAGAGGCCATCAGGCGAGGGAGATGGTATGACGAAGGTATTCACAGTCCCAAAGCATCCGAGTAAGGCGTTAATCAGGGCAATGGAGCGCATAGGCGCGCCCGGCTGGCGTCGAGAGCTGGTCAAGAAGTACGGATTCAACGAATCCACCGTGTTGAGCATGACCCCGAGCCAGTTGGCGCATGAACTTGTTCGTCAGGCAACCTTGGGAGAGTGCAAATGACATCGAATATTCAAGAGCGATTCCAGTTTAAGGACGCCCCTATCCGCGTGATCGTGAAAGAGGGGGAGCTGTGGTTTGTCGCGGCTGACGTTTGCACGGCTCTTGGCCTGTCAAACGCAACTGACTCCCTTAAGCGTCTCGACGCTGACGAGAATACCCTAGATTCAATCGAGGGTATTCATGATGGGGCCGGTAATCCAATGGTTAGGTTTGTCAACGAATCCGGGCTCTACAACCTGGTGCTGGGATCGAGGAAGCCGGAGGCGAAGGAGTTCAAGCGCTGGGTGACGCATGAGGTGTTACCGGCCATCCGCAGAACCGGGGCCTATGCCCTCATGGAACAGCAGGAGCATGGCCTGCCCCAGCTCGCCACGTGGAACGGGTTGCCCGATCTGCTCGACGCGGCTGACCCGGTTGCCCGGAAGCTGGGCCTGAACGACGAGGACACGCAGCACATGAAGTTGAGGCTGACCGAGTTCGTGAGCGGGGTGATCTTCGCGGACACGCTGCCCTCGGGCGTTCGCCGGGCGATTACCGACGCGCCCACGAGCAACGCGCGGCGGCGCATTCATCAGCTCGTTGTGGAGTCGGGCGCGCGCGGGATCCAGAAGGTTGACCTCACCCGGCAGACCCAAACGCTGAACCGGGCGACCCGGGACGCTATCGTGCGGCAGTTGGTGCAGGAGGGGCTGATTGCCGAATGCCGACCGGGCAACGGGCACCGCTGCGAGGCGCTTTACCCGGCAGGCCTAGCGCCGGTCCCCGCTTAATCCGCAAAACGCCCAAAACCCCCTTCCGGCCATCCGGGAGGGGGTTTTCTGCTTTTTCGGGGCTCGACGTTGCCCTATACGGCGTTTTCGGGAGGGGGGCCGCTATGCTGACACGGGTGGAAATGGCCGTTTTCTCCCTTCCCGCACCTTACGCAGACTGTGGGGATGGGGGTCACGCTGGACCCTTAAAGTGAATCCGGTAATACTCGCCATCCCATCCGGTGTACGGACACGGCCCCACGTCCACCTGAAAGAACTCCCGTATAATGCGAGCCTTGGCGCTGTAGCCCCGCTGGAACGTGACAGTCTTGTACGTGCGCCCTTCAAGCCTGCCCTTCCAGTGCGGGCAAATCTGGCGATACTCGATTACCTTTTCGCCGCTCGCCACCCTGTCAAACCATAGGCCCGACAGGATCAGGAACAGGTTATCGGTTTGGGTTTTCAATGGTCCGCCTTCCGCTTCTGCTCTTCAATCAAATCGCCGATTTTAAACCAGCACTGAGCCGGACACGGTTTCCCGGCTATACCGTGCTCGCGCTTTTCAAGCGCCTTGCAAATGGAGCATGGGGATACGATTGGCGTTTCCGGTTTCTCGCTCACGCGCCCTCCTTCCTCTTCTTGTTTCCACCCTTGACAGTAAACGACACGACGCCTAAGTGGTGCCACATGTACGGCGGCATTGTACTCCACGCCATTTCACATCCTACGTGTTCCATGCGCTCTTGTTTCGCAGTCCAATTTCTCAATGCGATTTCAAGCCTGCTAACCTTTAGAAGCGCGTCCTTGTGTGATCTATAAGCAAACAGGACTTCGCATCCTTCGTGTGGAATCGTGTTTACTACCAAGTGAACTCTCACGCGCCCTCCTTCCGTTTCGGGGTCTCCAACTCCGCGTTGCCCGACTCTTTAATCTTCGATGCTTTACCGCCAGTCGTGCGACACAGCCGAGCGCAGTCGTCGCAAACCACTCCACTGAATCCTTCAGGATGATTCGCCCAATAACTTGCTTCACTTTTCAGGCATGATTTACACTTCACAGCTCGCCCTCCTTCCGTTTCGGGGTCCACTTACTCCATCCGCTTGACTTGCAGATTCGACACATCCCATCGGCGTCTCGGTAATGAGCGCAACAAGAACACGATTTTGGAATCCAATCTCCGCACGCATTCTTCTCTTTGATCCGCGTGAGCGCACAGCATCCGGCAGCATCAAGTCTCCAGCATTCCGCACATGTTTTAGGACTTGGATTTTTCGCGTCCAAGTCTGGATTTTTCGCGTCCAGAACACCGCGTAATGTGATGAGCGATGTGTCAACAATGTCGCGGTCGCCGTTGCTTCCGACAATGCAACAGCATCCATCCGGTCCGCACAAGGTTGATTCAAGCCCAGTCAGCGCCTTCCTGACCATTTCGCGCAGGCGGGATACATTTCGCGTAGCAAAGGCTACACCACGCGTAGCCTTTTCGATTTTCGACTTGGCGTTGGATTCAATCTGCCGGACCCGCTCCCTGGTGCAGCCCCAAACCGCCGCGATGCTCTTGTAGTCTTTCCCATGTTTGCGAGCATCCAAGACGTATGACTCACGGTCCGTCAGTCTTGACGACTCCATGATCTTGTCGTTGATCGCGCTTAGTTCAGCCCGCGCCTCATACCTCTCCTTTGCCACGGCGGCAAGCTGCTCTTTCGTCTCCTTAATCTCCCGCCGCAGAAACGGGACGCAGGTGCAGTGCATTTCATCCTTGCCGCACTTATCGGAAATGACCGCCTCGTGTGCGCCCTGAATGTCCGCAAGCTGCTCGCGCGCATTGGAGAGGTCGGTTCTCAAGTCCTGTACCTGTTGCGACATGGCGTCGATATGGTAATCCTTGTCAGCGTTCTCCTGCGCCGACATTGCCAGCATTCGCCCGTATTCATCGGCACGCTCGCGCAGGGCGGCGTTCTCCTTTTCCACAAGCTCGACAATCAAATCCAAAGCGCCGTTGGTTTTTTCATACACCCACTTTCCGCACCCCGTTTCATCGTCAACGGGATCGCTATCGGGTTTCTCCATGTGGCGATCGAAGAAGCACGAAAGCGCGATTGCCAGATTGTCGCCGTCAGGCAAGTCGATTCCGCCTATCCGGTTTCGCAACGTCAGTTTATCACTCATCCCCGTTCCTCCTTGGCTTTCTCCGCAAGCATTTCTTTCGCCTGTTCGTACGCCCAAATGGCAACCGTTTTGGTTCCCTCTTTCGCCGCAATCTGTTCGACGAGTGCGGGGTTAGATAGAATGCCCTTCATCGCGCCAACCGCTATGAAGTCAAGCAGGGTCATTCCCTCTTGATCGTTCACGTTCGCATCGTTCGGGACCGGAAACGCAGGACTACCGTTACGCATGCTCACAACCCCTCCTTTGCCAGCCCCAAGTCAGCCGCCCTATGCGACTTACGCGCCTCCGGCAGAATCGCTTCACGCAGCGGACCCCACGCGGGATCGTCGCATTTAAGCGTTGCGAGATGAGCGAGCATCTGACGCAACAGTTTGATGTCGACCGTGAAGCGTGATCCTCCGCAATGAAGCGGGATTCCGCTTGAATAATCAAGGTTGGCACTGCGCAGGTTGGCACTGCGCAGGTTGGCCTCGCGCAGGTCGGCCCCGATCAGGTTGGCACTGCGCAGGTTGGCACTGCGCAGGTCGGCCTCGCGCAGGTCGGCCCCGATCAGGTTGGCACTGCGCAGGTCGGCCCCGATCAGGTTGGCACTGCGCAGGTCGGCCCCGATCAGGTTGGCACTGCGCAGGT
>CAIWHP010000064.1 GCA_903912445.1 uncultured Lentisphaerota bacterium | reverse complement strand
GCGATTTCCTGACGTTCCTTTTCAGTCAACTGCGTATACTCTCGCTTCATGGACGGGTCTCCTGTCGGGGGTTGTTAGTCGCAACAACCGGTAGGTGTACCCGTCCTCTTTCGGTGGTGCACTTGTTATATGCGCGCGGGGGCTTGGAAAAGCCCGCCGCTATCTTTTCCAAGGTTTGGAAAAATCAGCCATTCCGGTTTCCAAGGTTTGGAAAAAGATCGACCGGGGCGTCGGGACGGACGAAGGCCTTGATGGTGGCGCATGCGCCGCCGAGCGCGCGGACCGTGTAGACGCCGGCCGCGGCAGGCACGATGAAGGTCTCGGCATAGTGGACGGCGAACGGCGCGAAGGCGCCGGTGGGGCTTTCGACGACCGCCTCGCGGCCTTCGACCAGGTTCAGGACGTTGACCGTGCCCTGTGTATCGTGTGGCGCCGTGCCGGTGAACCAGTGGCGGTGGGTCTCGATGAATTCGCGGCTGTGCAGGCCGGTACGCTCGGCGCGCCAGCCCTCGTCGCTGCCGAGCGGCGTGATGCGGTTGATCAGCTCGCGTTGCGCGAAGGCGGCGTCGCGGTCCCACTGCACGTTGGCGCGGCCGTGCTGGAGGTTGATCGGCCGCGGCTCGCCATCGAGCCCGAGCCGGCCCCAGTCCCAGAGCTTGAAGGTGAAGATGTACGGCGTCGCGCTGATCTCCAGCACCATCGCGTTTGCGCCGGAGCAGTGGATGGTGCCGCCGGGGATTAGGAAGTGGTCGTGTTTCTTGGCCGGCCACCGGTTGACGAACTGCTCTGCCGGAAACGGCGCGCCGCCGCGCTGCGCGGTTTCCAAGGCTTGGAACATTTCAGCGGGTTTCGCCTCCGCTTTCACGCCGAGGTAGACCGTCGCCTCCGGCCCGGCGTCGAGCAGGTAGTAGCTTTCGTCCTGGGTGTAGGCGAGGCCAAATTTTTCGCGGGCGTAGGCGGTCAGCGGATGCACCTGCAGGCTCAGGTTGCCGCCGCCCATCGTGTCGAGGAAGTCGAAGCGGATCGGAAACTCCGCGCCGAAGCGCGCGACCAACTCCGCGCCGAGCAGTTCGCGAGGGCGGTGGAACACCAGGTTCAGAGCCGGCATTTCCACGGTCACTTCGCAGCAGCGCAGCAGCAGGCTGTTCTCCTCCGGCACACAATCGAAGCACCAGCCGAAGTTGCCCACGTTGCGGTCGAGGCCGCAGACGGCCTTCATCCACTGTCCGCCCCACGGTGCGGGATCGAAGAACGGCACGACGCGGAACGGCCGCCGCGCGGCCGCGTCCAACCCGGCGCGCAGCGCGGCGCCGGTGAGGAGCCGCGGGTCGCCGGGCGCGGTGGTGTCGAGCAGATAGTCCCAGCGCGCGAGCGTGTCCTGCTTGAGCCGGTCGCAGACGCGCCAGTCCACGAAGAACGCGCGCTTGTACTTGAGCGAGCCTTTGAGCGTGGCATTCTCCACGCCGAGGTTGCTGACCGTGTTGCGCCGCTGGCGGAGCTGGCCCTCCCAGCGCGGCATGTCGGCGTAGACGATCAGATCCGGCTCGCAGCAGAGCAGCGCCGCCGTGCCGAAGACGACTACCACGCCGCGCGCCCGCCCGCTTTCGGCGCGCAGTGCGGCCACTTTTTCCGCGTCGAGAAATTCCGTGAGCGTCAGGTTGGTATAGAAGCCGAACAGCGGATCATCGCCACCAAGGAACGGCGCGACCAGGCGGTCGATCTCCGCCGGCGGCTTGAAGGCCGTGCGCGTCTCCAGCCAAAGGTCAGGCGCGAGCCCGCGCCGCAGTTCGCCGGCGACCTCGGCAGTGTGCAGGCCGGTGTAGCACTCGACCGCGACCACGACGCGTCCGCCGGGTGCCCGCCGCGCCGCGACAGCCGAGCGCAACTCCACTGCCACCGCCGCCCAGCCACGCCACGCTGCGCCGGCGTGGCCGGAAATTTCCACCGCGGGGAATTTATCGTAGTTGCTGGTCATGGATGCTTCCGCCAGCCAGCCTCGATCTCTTCGAGCGTGCGGCCCTTGGTCTCCGGCAGGACGAGCGCGACGAAGACCAGCCCGGCGAGGGAGCAGGCGCCGTAGATCCAGAACGTCGTCGCGCCGCCGAGCGAGCGGTTGAGCAGCGGGAAAGTCTGCGCGACGAGATAGCAGCTCAGCCAGATCATGAAGACGCCGACCGCGACGGCGCGGCCCCGGATGCGGCCCGGGAAGATTTCCGAGATCACAATCCACGGGATCGGGCCCATCGCCATCGCGAAGGCGGCGACGAAGGCGAGCACGCCGAGCAGCAGCGGCGTGCCGCCGAGGTGGGAGTGGTAGCACCAGCCGACCCACGCGAGCGCGGCAACCTGTATCGCCGAGCCGATCAGCAGCAGCGGTTTGCGGCCGAGGCGATCCACGAAGGCGATGGCGATGAAGGTGAACAGCAGGTTGATCAGCCCGACCCAGACGGCCGAGGAGAAGGCCGCGTTGCTGCTGGCGCCCGCGGTTTTGAAAACCTCCGGCGCGTAATACATGATCGCGTTGATGCCGCTGAACTGCGCGAAGACCGCCAGGCCGACCGCGATGACCAGCGGCCGCCGCCACACCGGCGCGAACAGATCGAGGAAGCGGCCCTCGGCCTCGCCGCTGACCGCCGCGACGGCGGCGATCTCGCGGTCGGCATGTTCCGCGCCGACAAGGCGCGCGAGAATCGCGCGGGCCTCGCCTTCACGCGCGTTTTGCACCAGCCAGCGCGGACTTTCCGGCACGGTGAAGAGCAGGCCGAAGAACAACGCCGCCGGCAGCGCCTCGGAGCCGAGCATCCAGCGCCAGCCCAGCGCCTCGTTCCACGCCGCGTCGCCCAGACCCTGGATCAGCATATTGACGAAGAACACGATAAAGATGCCGGCGACGATGCCGAGCTGGAACAGCGCGCACAGCCAGCCGCGCTGCTTTTCCGGCGCGAGCTCGGCGATGTAGGTCGGGCAGATCATCGAGGAGGCGCCGATCGCCAGCCCGCCGAAGAAGCGCGCGAGGATGAATTCCGTGAACGAGGTCGGCACCGCCGACCAGAGGCCCGAGGCGCAGTAGAGCAGCGCGCAGAGCAGCAGGATTTTCTTGCGGCCGAGCCAGTCGCTCAGGAAGCCCGCGAGCATCGCGCCGGGGATGCAGCCGATGATCGCGCTCGCGCCGGCCCAGCCGGTCTGGAGTGGCGTGAGGTGAAAATGCTGTTCCAGCGCGCCGACCGCGCCGGAGATGACGGCCGTGTCGTAACCGAACAGAAAGCCGCCGAGCGCGGCCACCAGCGTCGCCAACAAAAGCGGAACCGAGATGGACATGCTGCCTCGCCTTCCCCGTACGGTTTTCCAAGCCTTGGAAACTGCAGCGGCGGCCACAGGCCGCCGCTACAAACGGTATCCAAGCCCTGAAAAAGTTCAGACGCCGGGCAGGCTAGCGGGGCCGGCATGTTAATTCAAACAAATCAGCGGCCCCGTCAGATGGTCTGCGCCATGTAGCCGCCATCCACGCACAGGTCGGTGCCGGTGACGAAGCTGCTGGCCTGCGGGCTGGCCAGGAACACGCAGGCGCCGACCAGCTCGCGTGCCTCGCCGAACCGGCCCATCGGCGTGCGGCCGAGGATCGCCTTGGTGCGCGCCGTGGGCGTGCCGTCCTCGTTGAAGAGCAGCTTGCGGTTCTGCTCGGCCGGGAAGAAGCCCGGCGTGAGCGAGTTGACCCGCACGCCGCGCGGCGCCCACTCGCGGGCGAGGAAGAGGGTCAGGTTGAGCACGCCGGCCTTGGCGGCGCTGTAGGTGACGACCCGCGAGAGCGGCAGGTGCGCGCTGACGCTGGCGATGTTGATGATGCTGCCCTTGCCGCGCTGGCACATCGCGGGGCCGAACTCCTGGCACGGCAGCAGCACGCCGCCAACGAGGTTGAGGTCAAAGTTCGCGCGCCAGTCCTCCAGCTTGATGCTTTCGAACGGGTTATCCGCCGTCACCGTGACATTGGGATTGTTACCGCCGGCGGCGTTGACCAGCACGGTGGGCGCGCCCATCTCGGCGGTGAGCCGCTTGTGGGCGTCGGCCAGGCTGCGGCGGGTATTGATGTCCGCATTGAAGAACTGCGCCTGTCCGCCGGCGGCGCGGATGGCGCGGGCGCGCGCCTCGCCGCGTAGCTGGTTGCGGCCCAGGATGGCCACCCGCGCACCGGACAGCGCCAGCCCTTCGGCCAAGGCGCCGCCCAGCACACCGGTCGCCCCGATGACCACGGCGACTTCATCCTTGAGATCAAATAGATTTTGCATATTCCCTTTCATGGTTGTGCGGAAAGACTAGCGGAAACTGCGCCGGTTGCAACCGGCGGTTTCGGGCACGGCAGGGTGCCGCCGGAGGCCCGCCGGATTCAGCACAGGTCCTTGAACTGCGCGGCGGCGGCCTTGATTTCGCGCGCGGCGGCGAGCGCGCCGCTGATCGTCATCAGCTTGAGCATATCGCCGGAACTCGGCGGCGGATCCTCGAAGAGCGGCTTGTTGGTCCAGGTGGCAAAGGTTTCGGCCACTTTCTGCGCCACGGCGGGCGCGTCCTCGTCGGCGCCGAAGATATGGACCGGCACATCCTCGCCCTTCGTCGTGTGGATGGAAAGCAGCGGGACGTAGGCCGACTGGCCTTCCTGCTTCACGTTGCGCGGGTTGAGGATTTGTTTGAGGCTCCAGCCGGCGACCTCGTCGAACGCGAGCTCGACCTGGCGCAGCGGGCTGGTCAGCTTGATCAGTCCGGCCGTGGGATCGATGACGAGCCGCGCCCGCTTTTTTTGCGACCTGACACTGAACACCGCGCTGAGCACGCCGATGGACACCGCGAGCCCTATCGCGCCCCCGATTACGCCGGGGCGCGGATGGGCGAACCCGCCGAAGAGAAAGCCCACGACAAAGATACTGATGAAGCTGGCGAGGCCCCAACCGAAGAGCAGCGCTATCAGCGCGCCGGTGACGCCGCGCCGCGGCGTCAGCGTGAAGCCGCCGAAGCCGCGCTCGAGCGTGCCCCACGTCGGAATCTGCCACGGTACGTCGGCGGGCTTTTGTAAAAACCGGTTAAGGCTCCGCCGCCGGAAGGGAAAGGTGACCACGGCGCCCAGCATGCCGACGCCGACGAGGACGAAAGGCTGCATGAACAGCAACATGAAGAGCATCGTGGGATCCACCTTGAGATCGACCACCGCCTCCTGCGGCTTGGCTGGATCGTAATAAACAGTGAACGTGGAGCCGACGGGGTGCCGGCGCACCAGTTCACTGGCGCGCTTGTGGCCGTCGCTCGATTTGCCGGCGCCGAAGGCGTAGCGGTCGCTCTCGAACGTCTGGCCGCTGACGATGTAGCGGTAGCGGACGCCGAAGCCGTAGGTGGTGCCGTCGCTGTCGGAACTGGAGGTGACCTGGCTGGAGAGGATGGTGCCGGTGGTCGGCACATAGCGCAGCTTGGCATCGGCCGAGCGCCAGAAGCTGTGCGCGATGAAGCCCACGAAGACGCCCGTGAGCGCACACCAGAACAGGGTGAAGAACAGCAGCCCGCCGAACGACGACCGCCGTGCCGTCCCCATGTTGGTTTTGATGCGCATGGCCACCCCGCGCCGCCGCTATTTTTTCATCGCCTGCTTGTGTTCCAGGAACTCGGCGAAGCGCTCGCGCTGCTGGCGCAGCAAAGGGTGGTTCCCTTCGACGCACGCCGCGCCGAAGTCGCGCAGCGCGTCGCGCTGCTTGCCGTCGAGCTTGACGGGCACCTCGATGGTGACGCGAACATGCTGGTCGCCATCGCGCACGCCGCGGATGCCGTTGAGCCCCTCGTTGCGCATGCGCAGGACTGTGCCGCTGGCGGTGCCGGCAGGGATCTTGAGCGTGCGCCAGCCGTGGATGGTGGGCACCTCCATCTCGCCGCCGAGCGCAGCCACGTGCAGGGGCATGGGCCACTCGATCAAGATGTCTTCGTCGCGCCGCTGGAACAGCGGGTGGGGCTTGACGTGCAGGACGGTGAACAGGTCGCCGTTGGGGCCGCCGCGCAGGCCGCCTTCGCCCTGCCCCACGAGCCGCAGGCGCGAGCCGGTCTCGACGCCGGCAGGGATGGTGAGCTGGATTTTGCGCCGGCCGCGGACGCGGCCCTCGCCGCGGCAGGTGCGGCACGGCTTGGCGATGACCTCGCCCGCGCCGCCGCACCCTGGGCAGGTCTGGCGCATCTGACCCAAAACGGTGTTGATGGCGGAAAAGCCCCGTCCGCCGCAGCGCCGGCATTTCTCCGTGCCGCTGCCCGGCTCCGCGCCGCTGCCCTTGCACGTGGCGCACTGGTCGTGGATGTTCAGCTCGATCTCGCGCTGCGAGCCGAAGACCGCTTCCTCGAACTCGATCTCGAGGTCGAACCGCAGGTCGGTGCCGCGCGCCGCGCCGCCCTCCTCCTGCCCGCCGCCGAAGAAATTATCGAAGATGCTACCGCCGCCGCCGCCGACCGTGCCCATGAACGTGCGCAGCGCCTCTTCCAGGTCGATGCCCATGCCGCCGAAGCCGGCCGCGCCGCCGCCGCGGCCCATGCCGCCGCCGGGCGCGAACGCCGCCAGGCCATATTGATCGAAGAGCTGCCGCTTCTCGGGATCGCTCAGGACCTCATAGGCCTCGGTCGCTTCCTTGAACTGTTCCTCGGCCGCGACATTGCCCGGGTTGCGGTCGGGATGAAATTGGAGCGCCAACTTGCGGTAGGCTTTTTTGATGTCGTCGCCCGTCGCCGTGCGCGCCACCGAGAGCACCTCGTAGAAATCTCGTTTCGAGGAGGCCATCAGACCGCGCCCTCTTCCGGCAAGGCCTTGGGTGCCGCCGTTGCTTCGCCGGCGGGCGCCGGCGCCGGGGCCGCCGCGGCCGCGGCCGGACCGCGCGAAACGATGACCTGCGCCGGGCGCAGCAGCTTGCCGCCCAGCGTATAGCCGCGCCGCAGCTCGGTGATCACCGTGCCCTCGGGGTGCTCCTCCGACGCCAGGCTCGTCACGGCCTCATGCAGGTTCGGGTCGAACGGCTGCCCCTCGACGGGCAGCGGCGCCAGGCCCGCCTGCGTAAACGCCTCCAGCAGCTGCGTGTAGATCATCTGGAAGCCGGTGACGATGCTCGCGTCCTGGGCGTGGATCTGCGCGTTCTTCAGGCCCAGCTGGAAATGGTCGAGCGCCGGCAGCAGCGCCGAGATCAGCTGCGCCGCCGCCTGCTGTTGCGATTCCACACGGTCGCGCTGGACGCGCTTGCGAAAATTGTCGAAATCCGCCTGCATCCGGAGCAGCTGGTCCTTGAGCTGCGCCTCCGGCGAGGGCGCGGCGGGCGCCGGCTCCGCCGCCGGGGGTGGCGGGATGGCGGCGTCCGGCTGCGGCTTGTTGTGCTTTTTATCTTTCATGAAAATCCGTGTAAATCCGGGGAGGTGTTAGCAACTGCCGTTCTGTCCGGCAACAAAAAAGCGCCGTGCGCACGCCCGGCGGGCACCCCAAAAGGGAACGGCGCGGCTACTTGCGCTCAGCCGCGTCTTTCCAGTTCGGCGAGGTCCGCTCGGCCAGGAGGCGGCCGCGCAGGATGCGCACGCGCCAAGCCTTGACCTTGCCGCCCTCGCGGAAGTCCTTCTCGGGGATGGTGAACACCGCCTTGCGTGCGCCCGCGGTCTTGAAGTCATACTGGATGTGCTGGGCCCGGATCTCCGGGGCCTCTTCCAGCACGTATTCAAACATCACGGTCGCGCCCGGCGCCAGGCCCTGCCCGACGGCGCTCCAATAGACGCCGAAGGTTTCGCCGCGCCGCGCGTCGTCCTCGAAGAACTTCGGGAGCTGGGAGCCCGCCGATGGCACCGCGCTGGCCACCATAGGGGTGGTGACAGCCGCCCGCTCTTCCTTGACGACCTTGCTGATGCTCGCCAGCGGCGCGTCTTGGGCCAACACGGCCACACCCAACGCCAGCACCGCCACACCACATGAAAGTATTTTTGTCATGGGTCACTCGTCCTTTGTCATCGGTCGCCTTGGGCCTCTTCCACCGTCAGTCACCAAACCGTGGCCTATCGAATACAGACGCCTGGCGCAATCCTATCATCTACCTGCTTGCCTGACCATGCGCCAACGCCTCAATCGTAAATCATCAATTAATGCAGGCAGTACACTGCCCAGCTCAGCAGCGGCTGCGGCCAGACGCCGAGCGCCAGCATGCCAGCCATGCAGATGAACAGCACGACGCGCACGGTCCACGGCACGGCGATCCGCGTGGCGGCGTCCGGCGCGGGATCGGCCCAGGCGCCGCGCAGCACGCGCAGATAGTAGAATAGCGCGATGACCGCGCCGGCCACGGCGATGCCGGCCAAGGCGTAAAAGGTCGGATCGGCCTTGGCGCTCCCCAGCACCGCCACCAGCAGGAAGAACTTGCCGAGCGCGCCGCCGAGCGGCGGGATGCCCGCGAGCGAGAGCATCGCCAGCAGCAGTGCCAGCGCCAGCAGCGGCGAGCGGCGGTGCAGGCCGGCGAGTGTCGCGCGGTCGGCGGTGTCCGCCGCGTTCGCGACCACCGTCAGCACGGCGAACACCGCGAGGACGGCAAAGAGATACTGCACGAGGTAGTAGATAACCGCCGCGTGGCCCACATCGCCGCCGGCGGCGATGCCGAGTAGCAGGAAGCCGGCGTTGGTGATCGAGGAGTAGCCGAGCAGCCGCTTGAGGTCGGTCTGCGCCAGCCCGCCGAGCGCGCCGTAGAGCAGCGTGATCGCGGCGAGCGCCATCAGCAGCACGGGCCGCCCTTCCCACGCAGGCGGCAGCACATCGGCAAAGACCAGGCGCAGCAGCACGACGAACCCGGCGATCTTGCTGCCGCTGGCGAGGAAGGCCGCGGCCGGCGTCGGCGCCCCTTGGTAGACGTCCGGCGCCCAGATCTGCATCGGCACCATCGCCAGCTTGAAGCCCAGGCCGAGCAGGACGAGCGTGAAGCCGAACTGGTAGACGCCAGGCGCGGCCTTGGCGCCGTGCAGCGCCTCGTGGCAGGCGCCGAAGTTCAGGCTGCCGGTCGCGCCGAAGATATAGGCGAGGCCGTAGGCCATGACGCCCGCCGAGAGCGCGCCGAGCACGAGATACTTGAGGCCCGCCTCCAGCGCGCGCGAATCGCCGCGCAGGAAGCTGTTGAGGACATAGAAACTGATGGTCACCAGTTCCAGCGCGACGAACAGGAAGATGAAGTCGTTGGCCGAGGCCAGCAGCATCATGCCCGCCGCCGCCAGCAGCACGAGCGCGGAGAACTCGGCCCCACCCTGGCGGCGCAGCGGCCCGTGCGCGTCCGCGAGCAGCAGCACCAGCGCCGCCGTGCCGAGCAGGATCTGCTTGAAGAAGATCGCAAAGCGGTCGAGCACATAGGTGCCGCCGAACAGCGCGTGATGTTGCGGGAAGGCGAGGAAGATGCTGGCGATCACCACCAGCAGCGCGCCCTCCGCCAGGCCGCGCCGGATCAGGCTGACGTGCCGCGGCCAGAACGCGCCGGCCAGCAGCCCGATCACCGCCAGCACGACCGTCGCGATTTCCATCTGGAGCGCGTAAAGTTCCATCAGCGTTTATCCCCAGACTTGTTTTCCGCTGTCTTTGTGGGCGGGGCTTCCAGCCCCGCGTTAGTTGCGGTTGAGTTCGCGGGGCTGGAAGCCCCGCCCACAGCGAAAGATTTTTCCAAGGCTTGGAACGAGGCGGCGGCTGTTTTTCCAAGGCTTGGAAAACTGTGTTT
>CAIWHP010000063.1 GCA_903912445.1 uncultured Lentisphaerota bacterium | reverse complement strand
CGTCTGGCCGCAGATCGTCGCGGCCCTGACAAAACCGATCACCGAGACGGAGCGCGCGGAACGCCGGAAGGCCGTCGTCGGAGACCCGAAGGATCGGGTGTTCGCGGGTACGCTGGAAGGGGTGCAGCGGTTCTTCACCGAGCAGCGTTGGTCTGACGGGTTGCCGATCATCCCGCCCACGGTGGACCGGGTCGAAGAGTTTCTGAAATATACGGACCAGCCGTGGGACACCGTGGTCGGCGTGCTGCCGATCGTCTACCGCAAGACCTTGGTTTGGCACGTTGCGGTCAATGGCGTCATGGCGGGATGTCCGCCGGAATTCATGCCGGTGCTGATGGCCTATACCAAGGCGCTCGCGGATGGAAACTATCGCCGGACGCTCGCCAGCACCCATGCGTGGACGCCGTTTTGCTGGATCAACGGCCCCCTGGCCCGCCAACTGGGCATCGATGCGCAGCAAGGCGAGATCAACGAGCCTCGCAACGCTGCGCTCGGCAGGTTCATCAATCTGGCCATGCTGAATCTGGGCGGCTATTACATTAAACAGGACCGCATGGGGAGCTTCGGCTACCTCATGCCCTGGAGCCTAGCGGAGGATGAAGCGGCGTGTCTCAAGATTGGGTGGCAGCCCTACCACGTGCAGAAAGGTTTTAAGTTGAACCAAAGCACGTTGACGGCGGCGTCCGCGTTGCTGTGGGGCAACAACCTGACGCCGGCGTCGCACGATGGAGAAAAGATCATGGAAGTGATGGCCTGGGACGCCGTCGAGAAAGGCCAGTTCGCAACGGGGAGCGGGCCGCGGCTCCCGAACCGAACGCTGTTGATCACGGAGTATGTCGCGCGCGACCTCGCACGGACTTACCCGACGAAGGAAAAGTTGGAAGAGGCCCTGATCGCGACGGCGCGGCGACCGGCGTATGAGCGGGCGTATGCCAACTATTGGGCCAATCCCGGCAGTGCCTTTCCCTCCAGATACACCATGGACATGCACGTCAGAAAGATCATCCGGGACGAAGGCGGCGAACTGACGACGCCCCCGCCGTGGATGGCCAAGGTAGCCGGGCAGGAAAAGATCTACACGGTTCCCGTGATGAAGGCCGGCATGACACCGATGCTCGTGACGGGGGATGCGGACAGAAACAAGGTGCAGACCATGCCCGGCGGTAATTGCGTCACCATCGAAATTGAGCTGCCAGCCAACTGGGATGCGCTGATGGCTAAGCTGGGCTATCGCCGATTGAATGAATGCTTTCTGAAGTAAGCATCCACGGGCAAACCAAAGCCTGACCAGTCTACGGTGCCCTTGCTTGACGCCGCGCGTGGCTGCCGCCATCATCCGCGCATCGTGTGCGGATTGGCAACAAATCACTTGCGGATGGCGTTGATGGCCGGCGCCGTGTTCCTCTTCCTGCTGGCGTTCCCCGCGCCGGCCGAACCGGCGCGCAAGAAACTGATCGCGACGGGCTGGGATCAGGCGACGACGGCGGAATTGCGCGCGAACCTGACGGTGATGGAACAGCAGCCGTTCGATGGCGTCGCGCTCTTCGCCCAAGGCCGCGATGCGAGCAGCACGCCGGTGCCGCTGCACGTCGCGTTCGGCACGCAGGCGTGGCAGCGCGCGTGGTTCCAGAATTGCGTGGACGATCTCAAGGTGTGCCGGTTCCGGAAGTTCACCGACAACTTCGTATTGCTCGGCGCGAACCCCGGCGATGTGGACTGGTTCGATGACCAGGGCTGGGCAGCCGTGGTCGAGCATTGGCGCATCGCCGCGTGGCTCGCGAAGCAGGGCGGGCTCAAGGGCATCCTCTTTGACCCGGAGCCCTATTCGCCGCCCTTCTCGCAGTTCCTCTTCGACGCCCAGCCGGAGAAAGCCAGGCACACCTTCGTGGAATATCAGGCGCAGGCGCGGCGGCGCGGCGCGCAGGTGATGGGGGCCATCACAGCGGAATTCCCCGAGCTCGTCCTCTTCTGCTACTTCCTCAACAGCGTCCAGCCCGGCAGCGCGCCGCAGCCCGCCCGCCTCGCGCACGAGGGCTATGGCCTGCTGCCCGCGTTCCTCGATGGCTGGCTCGACGCCATGCCTCCGACCGTGACGCTCGTGGATGGTTGTGAGGGCGCCTACCTCTACAACACCGCCGAGCGCTTCCTCGCCGCCACGGTCCGCATCAAGGGCGACGCGCAGCAGTTCGTTGCGCCGGAGAACCGCGCGAAATACCGCGCGCAGGTGCAGGCGGGCTTCGGCCTCTACCTCGACGCCTACTGGAATCCGCCGGCCTCGCCGTGGCATGTCGCCACCGCCAGCAACGAAACGCGCGCGGCGTGCCTCGGCCGGAATGTCGCCGCCGCGCTGCGCGCCGCCGATGAATACGTCTGGATCTACGGCGAGCAGTTCCGCTGGTGGCCGACACCGAAAGCGAACGTCAGGGCGCGGTCGTGGCCGGAAGCGCTGCCGGGCTGCGATGCCGAACTCGGCTTCGCCCGCGACGCGACCGCGTTTGCGCGGGCACGGATCGGGCATGGCAGGGCGCCGGACGTTTTGAAGAACGGCGACTTCTCCATCGGGCCGGGCCGGACAGCGCCGGCCGAGTGGGGTGTCTGGCAGGGCGAGCAGAGTCACGGCCAGTTCAGCGGAGAAAGCGGTGCCGGGAAGAACATGGCGCGCGCGGCGGGCGTACACGATGGCTGCTTCATCCAGAGCCTCTCCGCGCAACCCGGCGAACGCTATGCCGTGCAGGTCCAACGCCGCCTGCAGGGCGCAGGCGACGCCTGGCTGCGCGTCCGCTGGCAAGCGTCGGATGGCAAATGGATGCTGGAAAATGACGACGTATTGCTCTATGCCGATGGCCCGCGCGACGGCTGGCGCGAAATTTTCGGCGCGGTGCAGGTGCCACCCGGCGTCGGCTGGCTGGTGGTGCTGCTCTCCGTGGCCGGCCAAACCACGACCAACGACGCGGCCTGGTTCAGCGGGGCGCGGGTTTATAAACTGGAATGAGCGTGCAAGCTTTGTGGCTTGGGTCTGGCGACGGTGTTGGTTCGCCGCGTCGGTGACGCGGCCTACAGCAAGCAGGCTTTGTCGTGTTGTAGGCCGGGTCACCGACGCGGCTTTGTCGGTTGGCCAGTCCGTGAAAGCATAGGTAAAAAATGCCGAATTATGTCCGGGCTCAAGGTGTTAGCGGTAGGGGCGCAGGCTTTGCGCCCTCTTTCGACAACGCCGCACACAATGGGCGCGGCAAGACTGCGCCCCTACATGGCAGGCTTTGCAGCAGCGTTGGTTTTGCTCTGCGCTGCGCCGGCGCAGACGCCGGACAAGGAAGCGGTCGGGCGGCACGCGGGCGGGCGGGTGGTCACGCCGGTGAACCAGCTGATCACGCCGGCGGGCAAGCAGATCGAACTGCCGGGGATGTGCGCCCACGGCTTGGCGCTCTCGCCGGATGGCCGCTTGCTGATCGTCTCCGGCTTGACGAGCGAACTGCTCGTGCTCGATCCCGCCACCGGCACCAAGGGGAACGTCCCGACCCCCGCCGCCATGGTCGCCGATAACGATTTGGCCGTCGGCCGCGTGATCGAGGGCCTGAGCCACTCCCTCTTCTGGAAGGACCTGGCGGTGTTCGCGATCGAGGACGACCCGCAGAACGGCTACGATCATGTCACGGGCTACCGCACCACCGCCTACGTCGCCGGTCCCCACCAGCAGCTACGGAGCAACAGGGACCAACACAGACGGAGGAGGGCCGCAGAACAGCGAACAAGGAATGCGGATGGCCGAAGTTTCCGATCGACGGACCGCTGACTTCTGTCCTCTGACCTCTGTCTTCGCCCTTGACCCACCGGCGGCGGCCACCTAACCTGCGCACCGCGTACATGAAAAAGGATGCCATGAAAACTTTGCTGGGTCGGTTGGGGTTGCTGTTGTCGGCCGCGGGGCTGTTCCTTGGGGCGTTCCTGCAGGGTTGCGGCGGTGGGTCGGCCGACGATCCCTCCGATCACTTGGACGGCACTTTCTCCGGGGACTATTCCAATCCTTACGGCGGCGCGCTGGTGACGACCAACAGCGGCGCCCCGGTGACGCTGTTCAAGATCACCCAGTCGCAAGACGGCTTGCGGGCGGTGGACAACGTGGGCAACGTCTTCACGGGCACCTTCAGCATCGCCTACGCCTACGGCGGCATGATCCAGTTGGACGGCCTGACGGGCACGGGCACGCCGGTGCATATCGCAGGCTATTTACAGGCCTCAGGGGCCGCGGCGTGGATCAACGCCTCGTGGATTGAGCCAGGCCTGAAAAGCGCGATGTATGGCACAGCCGTGGTCACGCCCTTTTCGCCGACCAATCCTGCGGTGTGGACGCGCTGAACGGCGCCCTGTTGGACCTCGCGCCCAGGTCTGACGACGATGCCGCGTCAAGGCTTTCCCCGCCACGGTTTCTTAGCGACGGCGGGTTTTGTCTTTATCCCCGGTTTTGATCTGTGCATACGGATATTTCGAGATCGAGGACGAGAAAGACCGGCGCAGTGTATGCGGTTCAATAATGGCCACGGGGGCGGTGCGCGTGGACGCAACGCTTCATAACGCATACAACAAAAGCTCTTTACAGTTTATCCTGTTGCTCCTGATCGGCCGAAGACCTGCCTGCCGGCACGCTACGGACGGGCCGGTCAGCGGCGGCATGGACACGGCGGGGGCGGGCGGCTATGATGCCGCCGCAGGGTGCCGGTCCGGCGCCCGGAATTGAGGCAAGCATGAAAGAAGTTTCGCAGAATAATCTGGCCGTGTTCGTGGATTTCGAGAACCTGGCGCTCGGTTTCAAGGACCGGCGCGGCCGCTTCGAGATCGGCCGCGTTCTGGCGCGGCTGGTGGAGAAGGGGAACATCGTGGTCAAGCGCGCCTATGCGGACTGGAAGCGCTACAGCGACTTCACCGCCGAGATGCACGGGGCGGGCATCGAGCTGATCGAGATCCCCGCGCGCCGCCTGACCGGCAAGAATTCCGCCGACATGCGCCTCTGCGTGGACGCGATGGACATGAGCTATGCCAAGCCGCACATCGATACGTTCGTCGTGGTCTCCGGCGACAGCGACTTTTCGCCGCTGGTTTCCAAGCTGCGCGAAAACAACAAGCAGGTGATCGGGCTGGGCATGAAGGAGTCGACCTCGGCGCTGCTGCGCGACAACTGCGACGAGTTCATTTTCTACGAGGACATCGAGGCTGAGTCCGCCGAGGAGCCGCCCGTGCACGCCACCGACGAGAAGCAGCGCGAGGCGTTCCGGGTGCTGCTCGAGTCGCTCACGGCGCTGCGCCGCGAGAACCGCGACGTGCTCTGGTCGAGCCTGATCAAGACGACGATCAAGCGCAAGCACCCCTCGTTCAACGAGGCCGCCCACGGCTACAAGAGCTTCAGCCGCCTGCTGGAGGATGCCGGGCGCGAGGGCATCATCGAGCTATCGCGCGACGCGGCGGACCGCACCTACATCGTCGCCAAGTTCGGCTCCGAGCTGGCCGCCGGGCGGAAGCGGACGCGTTGAGTTGCAGGCTTGGAAACGCGGCGCGCGCCCGTTTCCAAGCCTTGGAAAAAACAGGCTGCG